>JBAWAM010000611.1:0-6133 GCA_049589315.1 Myxococcaceae bacterium | reverse complement strand
ATCAGGATCTGCGAATACCCCACGGGAGACTCGAGTCCCTGGCTCGCCGGCAGATTGAAGGGCAGTCGGATCACCCCCACACGAGGCGCCGTCCCGGTCGGCTTCGGCAGCTCAGGCCACCGCGCCGCGAGCTCCTCTGCGGGCGCGATCGGAACGAACTCATCGAAGAAGTGGCGCAAGTCCACGAACGTGAGGAGCGCGATCGCCGCGGCGAGCAGCGGCATCGGCAACCAGCGCCGGGCGATCACCACCAGCGCGGTCGCCACCAGCACCCCGCCCGCCCAGTATGCAGAGCTCGAGGCCTCGGCGCGAAAGCCCAGCGACTGCCAGCTGCTCCCGATCCAGAGGCACACCGCGAGCAGCACGCCCGTGGAGATCAACAGCGCCGCTTCCACTCGGGGCTTCTGCTCACGCAGCAGCCGATCCACTGCATCCGCCGCGAGGAACGCCGCGCACACGTTCACGAAGAAGAGCGCGCGCGTCGGCACCCGGAAGCTGGCGTAGCCGGGGAGGAAGCGGTGCAGCAGCTCCCAGAACGGCGTGGACATTCCGAAGCACGCGACCAGACCGACGAGCGCGATCGCGGCGAAGTACCAGCCGATCCCTCGCGGCCTCGCGGCGAACACCAGGGCGAGCGTCCCGATCCCCACGTACCCGCTCATCTCCCAGAAGAACATCGGACCGGACCAGGCGGTGGGAGGTCCGTAGACATGCGGGAGCAGCAGCACCGCGAGCTGCTTGAACTCGGTCAACCGGTAGTGGCCTCCCGCGTAGAGGAGCGTGGTGCCGGCAGCGCGGGGACTCAGGCCGCTCAGCTCCATCGTGGCGAAGAGCACCGGCGAAGCGAGCAACATCCCCGCGGGCACCATCAACAGCACTGGCCAACGCGATCGCTGCTTCAGCATCCGGAAGAGCGCGTAGCCACCGACCAGCAATGACGAGAAGTAAGCGAGCTGCCCGGCTCCACCCAGCCACGATCCCGCGAGCGCGACCGAGCCCAGCAGGAACCAGCGGGGCCTCCCTGACTCGAGGAACCCGTCCACCGCGAGCAGCGCGATCGGGAGCCACAGCATCGATGCGGAGAAGGTCCAGTGCTCCAGGTGCACCGAGGTGAAGCCACCCAGCGCGAAGATGATCGCCGCGGTTCCGGCCGCGCCTTCGGACCGTCCCAGCCGACGCTGCCACGCGAACATCGCCACTGCGGCGACGCACAGATGCATCAGCAACCCCAGCGTCAGCGCGCGCTCCACCGGCCGGAACGGAAAGAGCCACGTCGTCGGGTGCAGCAGCGCCATCTCCGAGGAGCCCAGCATCGGGAAGCCCGAGTCCAGGCTCCGCTGCCAGAACGGCCACTCGCCGCCGAGAACCGTGTCCAGCACCAGGTGGCGAACCGGGACGAAGTACTCGCGCAGATCCGGCGCATCGAAGGCGACGCCTGGAGCCACGGCGCGCGCGTGGAAGATCAGCACGAGCAGGACGAGGCCGACGGGCCAGAGAAGAAGCTGCGCCGTTCTCCACGAGGGTCGAAACACGGGGCGCCCACCATAACAGCGCCTCGTCCAGCCGGGAGACGTGTGTTAGACGTGTGCTTAACACCACCCGCCGATGCAATTGCAAGAAGACATCCACGGGTGGTTCAAGGGTCGTCGGGTTCGGCTCACGCCGCTCGAAGCCGGCTGTCTCCTCCTCATCGCCGTCTCCGTCGTCTTCCGCATCTGGGGCCTCGCGCGGCTGCCAGGCTTCAATGGAGACGAGGCCTGGTATGGCGTGCAGGCGCTTCGCTGGGCCGACGGTGCGCCGGTCGATTGGCGAACGCCCACCGGCAACCTGGTCAGCCCGATACAGTTCGGCGCGCTGGCCCTGCTTCACCTCGTCTTCGATCCGGCGCCGTGGCTCCTCCGCTTTCCCACGCTGATCAGCGGGCTGCTCACGATTCCACTGGTGGGCTACGTTGCTTGGCGCGCCTTCGGACGATCCGCGGCGCTCCTCGCCGCCCTGCTCTGCGCGACGCTCCCGGTCAACATCGTCCACTCGCGCTTCGGATGGGATCCCAGCCACCTCGGACTGCTCGCCGCATTCGCGACCTGGGGCGCGGTGAGGCGAAACCTGCTCGGAGTCGTCCTCCCCTTCGCGTTCGGGCTCTGGGTCCATCCGACGCAGGTCTTCCTCGCGCCGTTCCTGGCGCTGACCTTCCTCGGCGCAGCGCTGGCGGAGAACCGTCGTGGACGGGCATGGGCGATGAGCGGCGTCGCGATCGTCTCGCTCGGGCTCTGTACCTACGCGCTGTCTGTCATCACCTCAGGCGGTGGAGGCAAGCCACCGCTCCGGGATGTGTTGTTCCGGCTCACCTCGGCGGAGGAGTGGTTGAAGCAGGCGGTGGCGCTCTCGCGTTATTTCCCTGGCGACACCACGTACGAGTACATCTCCGGCGCGCGCTTTCCGGGTGAACCCGGGCTCTGGTCGGCGTTGTTCTGGGCGTTGATTGTCACGATGCTCGCGTTCGGCGTGTGGAAGCTCGCGCGTTCCCGTCAGTGGCTCTCGCTCGGGATGGTGGCCGGGGCCTTCTGCACGCACCTCGCCTTCTATCTGCTCGCCGGGCCGCACATGCTCGCGCCGCACGTGGAGCGCTTCGGCCTCAGCCTGGTGGTGCCCAGCCTCTTCGCGCTGGTCGCCCTCTCGACGGCTGAGGTGAAGCCGCCTCTGGAGCGCGTCCGGAGTCTGGCGTGGTGCGCGGTCGCGCTGCTGCTCCTGGTCGGCTACGCGCGCTACGACGTCTACGCGATTCACGAGACCGGGAGCACCGCCCACAAGACGTTCTGGACCGGGCCTGAAGAACCGAAGGTCGCCGCGGTGGAGTGGATTCTCTCGCAGCGCCGACCGGGAGCTCCGCTGGTGATCGCCGCGGACGAGTGGTGGACCAGCTGGCTCGTGGCCTACCTGATCTGGCGCGAGCCCGAGGCCTCCCACGTTCGCATGCCCGAGGGCCTCTACCCGCCGGACACGGACGTCTTCCTCCTCGGCTTTCCCGGGGGGGTGGAGGAACAGTGGGTCAAGCGGCAGGGCGGAGCGCAAGTCTGGGAGCGGCAGGACGTGCCGGGCTACGCGCGCGAGGCCGTGATCTCCATCTGGCGCAGACGCTGAAGCGCTTTCCAACCTTCCGAGCCTCACCGGCGTGTACTGAGGCCGGCCGATTTGTTGTACAGACCGGCCATGCCCGCAGCCCGCCCGCACATCGAACCCCGCCGCAGAGCGGACGCCACCTCGGTGGTGGTGAAGGAGATCTACGTCTCCCTGCAGGGCGAGTCATCCCACGCGGGCCTGCTGTGCACGTTCGTCCGGCTGACCGGCTGCCACCTGCGCTGCAGCTACTGCGACAGCGAGTTCGCCTTCCGCGGCGGGCAGCGGATGGAGATCCCGGAGATCCTCGCCGAGGTCCGCAAGTCCGGGGCGCCCATGGTCGAGGTCACCGGCGGCGAGCCCCTCCTGCAGCCGGGCGTGTACCCGCTGATGGAGGCGCTCCTCACCGAGAGCTACAAGGTCCTCCTCGAGACCAGCGGCGCCATCGACGTGCGCCTGGTTCCGCCCGAAGTCCACAAGATCGTGGATCTCAAGACGCCGTCCTCGGGCGAGTGCGACCGGAACGACTACCGCAACCTCGACTCAATGAATGAGAACGACGAGCTCAAGTTCGTCATCGGCTCCCGCGAGGACTACGAGTGGGTGCGCACCCAGATCCGCGAGCGCGGCCTCGGGGAGAAGCCCTTCGGACTGCTGTACTCCACCGTGTTCGGGAAACTCACGCCGACCCAGATCGCCGAGTGGGTGATCGAAGACCGCCTTCCCGGCAGGTTCCAGCTCCAGCTTCACAAGTACCTGTGGGATCCCGACGCGCGGTCAAGGTAGTCTGCCTCACACTTTTCCCAATGTGAGGGGGATCATCCGTGGAGAATCAGTCCTTTCCTGGCGGGACCGGGCCCGGTCCCGGTGAACGCGCGTCGGCGGCCGAGCAGGTCAAGCTTCCCGCCATCTTCCTGATCATCCTCGGGGCGATCGGCGCGCTGTACGCGGCGTATGGGCTCGTCCAGGCGCTGAGCGGCGCCACCGAGACGCAGATGGCCGAGGCGCTGGCCGACCCGAAAATCCCCGAGCAGTGGAAGGAGATCCTCGAGAAGGTGGGCAGCTTCGGCTGGCTCCAGAGCCTGATCGCCCTGGTGGTCAGCGCGTTCATCGCGTTCGGCGGCCTGAAGATGATGAAGCTGCAGAACCGGAGCCTCGCGATGGCGACGTCGATCGTCGCGATGCTGCCGCTGTGGTCGTGCTGCTGCCTGGGGATTCCACTGGGCATCTGGTCGCTGGTCGTCCTCGGGAAACCCGAAGTCAAGTCGAGCTTCAGCTGAGCCATGTCCGAACCGTACGGAACCCCGAGTGCGCAGTGCGCCATCCACGCCGATCAGCGGGCCCAGAGCATCTGTGCCCGCTGCGGCAACTTCATGTGCAACACCTGCACGGAGGGCGGAGCGCACGACTCCTGCCCGACGTGTCGTGACGTCACCGGCGCCGGCGCCTTCCCGTTCGACCGGAACAACTACGAGATCAGCGGCGTGCTGGGATTCGCGTGGGGCCACTTCAAGCGCGAGTGGGTCATGCTCAGCGTGGCGATGATCCTCTACATGGTGATCCTCGTCGGCGTGTCGATGGTCTCGACGGTCCTCCAGGCGATCGGCAACCAGATCCACCCGGTGGCCGGCTACGCGTTCGCCGTCCCCGGGCAGGTGGTCCAGTCGCTCGTGCAGATGGTCCTCACGGCCGGGCTCGGCCTGGTGTTCTGGGAGGTGTTCCGCGGGCGTTCGGTGGACGTGGGAACGCTCTTCCGGCCGTTCTCCCGCTTCGGCACCTTCGTCGTGGCGATGTTGGTGCAGCTCGGCGTCGCGCTGGCGATGGTCACGCTCATCGCCGTGCCCGCGGGCATCGGCTACCTCATCGGCGAGGAGGAAGGCGCCGCTGTCGGCGCAGGGATCGGGGTCGTGCTCTTCATTGTCCCGATGCTCTGGGTCTACCTACCCTTGCTCTTCGTGCCCTTCGAGGTGGTGATCGGCGGCGAGACCAGCGGCGTCCAGGCGGTGAAGAACACGTTCCGCCTCGCCGAGGGGAATCGCCTTTCCATCCTGGGCTACTCGATCGTCGGCGGCCTGATTGGGATGGTGGGGATGTTCGCCTGCTGCGTCGGCGTCGTGCCGGCCGTGGCGCTGGGGCAGATGCTGCTCTTTGGCCTCTACCTCGCGCTGAGGAACGGCTCGGGGCTCCCCCCGTCTCAGACGCTCTAGCCAGGGAACAGGCTGCTTTTCAGAACGGGCGCGCGACCACCGACTGGAGGAAGCCGCCCAGTGTGAGGCAGCCGAGATAACCGAACAGGATGGCGCCCTTGCGAGGGTGCTCGAACTGCGAGAACGCGTAGTAGACGTTGTAGCAGGGCACGCAGAGCACCATGAACCCTGTGCCGATGCTCCGCCGAAACGCGTGGACGATCACCAGCACGGAGCACAGGAAGCCAATCAGGGTGAGCAGCACACCGAACGCCAGAAGGATCATCAACGTCTCCGCGGGGCGGGCACCTTAGACCATCCGGTCCTCCCCGCTCAGGGAAACCGATCGCCATGGAAGAGGAACCAGGCGAAGCGGAACGCCCCGAAGCCGAGGAACGCGAACAGCCCCACGCGATATGCCCGGCCGATGCCGGATGCCCGCGCGGACAGCCAACCCTCCACCCGGGCGCGCATTCCCCTCGGCAGGAGCGCCAGCAGGGCAAGCGCCGCGAACAGCGGCCAGAGG
Organism: Myxococcaceae bacterium; assembly: GCA_049589315.1. GTDB lineage: Bacteria > Myxococcota > Myxococcia > Myxococcales > Myxococcaceae > JBAWAM01. Next base: position 304 of record JBAWAM010000611.1, on the reverse strand, counting down.
ACGGCGACGAACGGGTTCCATGCCAGGGCGGCCGCCCACTCTCCGTTCGCCACGGCGATGAACGCCCGGGTCAGCCCGCATCCCGGGCAGGGAAGCCCGCTGAGGCGGTGCACGCCGCACACGTCGATGCCCAGCCCGTTCGCCGGCAGGACGAACGAGAGCACAATTGCGCCGAACGCGAACCACCGCGCGCCTGGCGTGGTCAGCGCGAGGCTGCTCCAGCCGTCGCTCTTTGGAGAGGGAGTGTCCGTGGCGCCCATGGTAGATCGAAGCCCGCGATGGGTCTTCTCAAGCGACTGCTGGT
>JBAWAM010000610.1:0-8969 GCA_049589315.1 Myxococcaceae bacterium | reverse complement strand
GCGCTCGCGGCGCAGCTCATCGCGTCCCTGCCGTCGACGCTCGAAGCAGACGCCTTCTCCTTCTTCGCCCCGCTGTATCAACCGATCGTCCGGATCGTGGTCGACGGCGCCGAGCGCTTCGCCAACGTCAACCTGCCTGATCTCCCGTTGGGTGAGACCGGTGGCACCACCACCCCGCAGCTCGCCCCGGACGCCGTTCCTCCACCGCCGCTCCGGATCTCACTCAAGGCGGCGATCACCACCGCGCCGGGCGCTCCGGCGGCATTGGTCAGCGCCGAGGTCCCGGCGCTCGAGCTCCTCGGACGATCGATGTTCGTAGCCTTCACTCCGGTGGAGGACTTCACCCAGCTCGCGGGGAAGAAGCTGGGAGAGATTCGGACCTTCATCCCCAACCTCACCCTGCGCGCGCCAGGAATGTCTCCGGAGCAGGCGAAGGCGTTCACGTGGGTGGGCGCGCCGTTGACGCTCTCCGGCGAGGTGATGAGCATCGTCGATGACCAGCTGTTGGTGCGAGGCCTGCCGGTGGACACCTCGCCCTTCGACCCTGCGCGGGTCGCTCGAGTGGAGACGCTGGTCGCGACCGTCGATGCGGCGCGGTTCCCAGAGGTGCGCCTGCGGGTGCAGGCGCTCGATGCTGCCGGCCACGGTGTGATCGGCCTGCCTGCCTCTGCGTTCGAGCTCACCGAAGACGGCGCACGGATGGGGTTCACGCTGCTGGAGAACGCGCCACCTCCGCCGCGTGTGGTGTTCGTCCTGGATCGCTCCACCAGCATGCCGGCGGACTTCCGCGGCAGTGGCGCTGCGCAGTTGCTGCGGGACGTCGCGTCCGCGCTGTTGGCGAAGGATCCGCGCTGTCAGTTCCGCGTGCACGTCATCGATGGAAACGTGAATGACGGCGCGTGGACCTCGGATCCGGCCGAGCTCGCCAACGCCGCGCAGACGCAGTCCGGCTCCGGAAGTGGCCTCTGGAAGGCGCTTGCAGCGGTGTCGAGCCTGGGCGCCAGCACGATCGTGATGGTCACCGACGGCGCGGCCGCGAGCGGGCCCAGCAGCGATGAGCTCGCCGCCATCACGCTCGCGCCGCCGTCGCTCTTCCTGCAGGTCGTGTCGGGAGCGATTGATCACCTCGAGCGCATGGCCGAGCTGACCGGGGGCACGGTGCTTTCCACCGTCGATCATGCCGAGGCCAGCACCCAGATCGACACCTTCCTCCGCGCGAGAGAGCGGAACGCCTACCTGCTGCGCTACCACGCGCCCAGTGACGGGGTGGCCACCCGGCAGGTTCGGCTGCGCCTGAAGGACGTCGCCCCCTTCGCCGACGCTGCGTATTCGCCGCCCGCGTTGGCCGATCGCGCGCCGCGGGGACGGGTCGGAGGGTTGCTGCTCGCGTTCGAGTCCACCGGCGAACCGACGCTCACCCGGTTGCTCGCAGGAGATCGAAGCCCGGCGCCTGATGCCCCGGACGCCCTGTTCGATGAGGTGGAGGGCGCGTTCTTCGGCGGCGCGGAGATCCACTTCGAAGGAGGCGCTCCGACGTTGGGCGCGTTCGTCGAGGACTGGCTCACCGCCCGGCTGGAGCATGAGCCTGTGCTCGCTGCGCTCTCGGCGCCCAGCGCAACGGTGGAGCAGTTGCAGCAGGCGTTCACCTCGCGACCGCCCGCGTATCACCTCTCGTCCTGGCTTCCGCACCTGGCGCTGCAGGACCAGGCGGAGGAGGAGATTCTTCATCGAACCGGACTGCGCGCGGTGATCAGCGCCCGGGTGCCCAGATTCGGCGCGCCGCTCTTGCGACGGCTCGACATCTTGCCTCTGGGACATCACCGCAGCATCGCTTCGAACAAACGGCGCTCGCTCGAATCGACAATGGCCGCCACGGCTCGCTTCGCGCTGCTGGAGAAGTCCTGGTACGAGCGCAGCACCGCGGCCCTGCTCGAGGGCGCGGCGCTGACGTACCTCCGGCCGGGCTACACCCTGGCCTCGGTGTTGCCGTCGCTGCCGGCTGGGACCATCGCCCGCTGGAACCGCGCGATGGAGACCTACTCGTCGTGGCACCGGCTGGTGCCGAGCACCGGCGCGCCGGTGGCGTTCTGGGCGGTACATCCCGCCAGCGGCGAGTTGATCGGCGTCCTGGAGAGCGGTGCCGGTGGCGGTGAAGGCACCTCGAATGAATGTGACCTCAGTCGACTGCTCGACGGCCTCGACCGGCTTGGCAGCCTCGCCGGGGCGACCGGTGCGTTGGGCAGCGCCGCCGGGACCTGGTACTCGCTGGAGATCACCAAGGCGCGCAAGCTGCTGGCCGCGACCGTGGTGATCTCCGGCGGCACCCCCATGTCCACCGATCCCACGGACTGGAGCGACTTCTTTGGCGCGGCGGGGTGCGGCGCAGCCACCGCCGCGATGGGCGCCGGACTGGACCGGCTCGCCGGGAACGACGGTATCGGGGTCGCAGCGGGGATCATCCGCGAGGCGCTGGACATGGACGGGTACATCTCCGCTGCGACCGGCAGGTCTGTCGTCTGCTACTCCCCTCCGGAGGAATCAGGATGCGGGTGAGTGGAACAGCCCGAAGCCGATGTCCGTGCCCATGTTCTGCACGTAGGCGAGCTGGATGTTGAGGTAGCCAAGCGGTTCCAGATGCCGGGCGTTTCGGAGCGGTCCCGCGTCGACCGTATCGAAGCCGATCTCCCGCGCCAGATCGAGGACGTCGCGCTTCGCGGCTGGATCGTCGGCGGCAACGAAGGCACTCAGCGCGTCTTCCCCGAGGTGTCCGGTGCTCATGTGCTGCGCAAGCACGGTGTTGAACGCCTTCACGACCCGGGCGCGCGGGAGCTTCTTCTGGAGTTCCTCTGCGCCGCTGGTGGTGAACCCGATGGCGAAGCTCATGTCCGGCCCGAGCGCGTTGGTGACGTCGACCACCGTCTTCCCATTCACCGTGTCTCCGAGCTCCTTCACCACATCATCCAAGGCGCTGAACGGGACCGCGAGGATGACGATGTCACCCCACTTCGCCGTGTCTTGAACGGCGGCCTTGTCGTTTCCGACGGCCTTCACCTCTCTGCCCGCTCGCGTCAGCCCCTTCTCGAGCGCGCTTCCGACGTTTCCCTTCCCGATGATTGCAATCTTCTTCGCCATGTGACCGGTTCCTCCGGACCCAAGGTGGGCAGCCCGCGTTCGGGTGGAAACGACGAGGGCTCGTGAGCGCGAGCGGATGGCCCACCGGCTGCTTACGTGTGCGGTGGCAGCGCGGTGCTCCGTTCGCCATGGGCTGAATCAGAGCGGTTGGGTGATCCCCGTGGTCAGCTCCTCTTCCGAGGTCGAGAGATCGCGGTGCACGTTCGCCGACGGTGCCACCGTGGCGTCGCGACCGCGGATGAAGCTCTGCTCCCGCACGATCACCCGATAGGCCTTGTTCAGGTTCAACGCGCGCTCCGGACTCGGCAGCAACAGCGTGGAGATGTCCGAGCGAAGGGCACGGAGCGCGTCCTCGTTCAGCTTCCCATCGGAGGTGAAGAAGCGCTCGAGCACCTCGGTGTTGGCGCGGAACTCGTCGCCTGCCCCATTGTGCTGGAGGTAGTGCGCGTATTCGGGTTGGCCGTCGGCGCGGAGGGGCTCGGGCAGGCCCCTCAGATCCCGCTGGGACCCATGGAACCAGCCACCCTGGAACGCGTCGTCCGGCAGCTTGCGCCCGAAGGAGAAGACGCTGTCATCGGTCGCGGCGACGCCGGAGTGACAGCCCAGGCAATACCCGTGCTCCTCTCGCGTCTGTGGACGCAACGCTCCGTCGGCGTCCTCGATGAACCCCTGGAGTCGCCAGCCTGCGCGGTTGCCCACGCCGACCTCGGCGTTCCCTTCGATGCGGCGCGTCGCGTCGGGCTTTTCCAACGCCTCCATCGTTTCGTTCGTCGCGGCCAGCTCGTGGTCGCCGTAGCTGAGCCAGGCGGCCTTCACCATGTAGCGCAGCTCCTTCATTCGCTTCGCCAGCGTCGGCCGTCCATCCACCACGTCGAGGTAATACACACCGTGCGCGAGCTCGGTCCCTTCAGGGAAGAGCCCTGCGAGCAGATGCACCTTGCCCGCGTCCTGGAGCTTCTGCGCCGCACCCACCCAGGTCATGGGGGTGCCCTCTCCGGGGGTCCATCGATACTTCACCTTGTCCGCGGTTCCGAGTTGCCCGTCCCCGTCGAGGTCCACCCCGAGCTGCGTCTCATCCGTGCTGGGGATCTTCACGTCGCGCCGGGCGATGAGCGACTCGGTGATGGCCAGGTTGAGCTCGTAGATGTTCCGGTCGAACTTGCCGGAGAGATTCTGCCGGAACGGCGCGGGCAGGCGGATCATCGCGTCGCCGAACGAACCGTTCGTCGGCCAGAAGGTGCCGGGGAAGGGGAAGTATCCGTAGGCGCGCCAGCCGGTGTAGCTGCCGTCCCCGCGCCGATCGAAGCCGAGGTCGTCGAAGCGGAAGTGAAGGTCCGGCACCCAGCCCTCCCACTTCCCGTTGCCGTTCACGTCCCACGCCGTGGGCACGTCGGCGAGCGTCTTCGACAGGAGGGGGCGACCGTCCGCGTCGAAGTAGTTGCTCTGGCGCACCCACCCGAGGATCTCCTCGTCGGAGATCGCCGCGACTGCCTTCCTGCGATCAACGAAGAGGTTGGTCCAGGGGTTCACCAGCGCCGGTTCGGGGAAGGCATAGGCGAGCTGGACGTCCGGGTCGTTGATGTAGTTCGGGGGCGTCGAGGACTGGTGACAGACGTAGCAGGGGTTGTGCACGCGCCCGTCCGCACCCTGCGTCTTCGTGTAGCACTGCGGCGGAACGTACGGCGTCCTGTGCGAGAGCGGTTCGCGCTTCTGTTGCGCGGGCGCGCGCGTCGCCTCGGCCGACGGCGCCTCACAGTCGGAGCACGCGAAGAGCAGGAGCATCGGGAAGAACAGGACGTGGACACGGGACATGCTGCGGGACTCCGGAAAGGGAAGCGCCGCGAGCGGCTCGAGGACCGCCCGCGGCGTACTCCTGGGCTGACTAGTCCAGCGCGGGGAAGGGGCCGATCACGCCGATCTTGCCCTTCAGGCTGTCTGCGGGCGCGGCGTCGATGAGCGCATCGACCTCGGCGGGGCTGTAGAGGCGCGAGCTCATCTCACCGTACGGGTGCTGAACCGCCGCCATCAGGTAGCCGAACCCACCGATGTTGGGGAGCCAGTAGGGCGAGGTGGTCTCGGCGCCGTACGGCGTGGTCATCACGCGCGAGAGCTTCCGGGTGATCGTGTTGAAGGCCCACATCACGTCGTTCTCGTGCGCGTCGGTGTCCTCGCCGATCACCAGGGTGTTGTACTTCGGCAGGTAGGTCACGTTGTCCGGGCTGGCGATGCCGTTGACGCTGCAGATGTTGCCTTCGAACGGGCTGCCCGCGGGGTAGGTGGTCGGCACGCCGACGACGAACGGGTAGATGTTCTGGGGGGCGTAGTGGGAGATCACCGTGCCCGCTTCGTCCTGCCAGGGGCCCACGTCCAACGCGAAGACGACGCCGCAGCTGTTCACGCCGCCCCGGATGTCGCCGACGGCGTCACTCATCGTTCCCTTGACGTCGCTGATCGCCAGGTACATGCGCCGGCTGTCGGGATCGAAGGTGATGCCCTCCTCCTTGTTCATCTCGACGGAGGCGCCCTTCAGGATCGCGTAGCGGCGGGTCTCCAGCCGCGAGGCGGCCTTCTCCATCCCGGTCTTCACCTTGAGGCAGTCGCCGAGGACCAGACCGAACCCGGCCGGACAGGCGTTGGTCGCGTCCTTCACGCCGATCTCGAAGAGGTCCGTCCAGGTGATGCGAGCGGCGGCATTGGCCGGGTGGATCAGCGCGTCGATCTCCGCGTTCGTCGCGTGACCCAGGTCAATCCACTCGAGATCGCCGGAGAGCTGCTCGGAGGCGTCGCTGGTCTGGTAGACCCTCATCGCGTAGAGGGTTCCGGCGCTGAGGTCGCCCGCGGTATCCGCGACGAACATGAACAGGCCTTCGCCGCTGCCGTCGCTGGTAAGCATGACCGTCTTCTGGTCAGGCAGCACATAGGGCAGCTCGATGGCGTGACGACCCATCGCGTAGTGCTTCTCGAGCGACGTCGTGCCGTTCTCGGTCACCTTCACCTCGGTGGCGAAGCCGTGGAAGTATGGCGAGAACTTCGTCTTGAAGGTCGCCCACTCCGCCGCATCCAGCCCATCGGCCACGTTGATGCCGTGGTACTGGGCGAACGCCTTGAAGTTCCGGGCGTCGGACGCGGTCGATCCGGTCGCGGCGGGCCAGCCGGTGTACCCGACGAAGAACCTCGCGTCGGGCGGGTACTCTTCCGAGGACAGGTACGTGTTCCACGGCGTGGTCGAACCGGCGCAGGTCGTCCACAGACCGTCGACCGGCGAGAGATCGATCGCGCGCGTGGTCTCGGCGGTGAGCAGGCCGGTGCCCGCCTCCTGGTTGACGCGCGTGAGGAACAGCGAGGCGGCCGGGGCCTCGAACTGGCTCACCATGAAGATGTTGGCGCCGACCTTCAGGAGCGCGTTGAAGTCCTGGAGGTTGCTGACGACGATCTCACCGGCATCGTCCTTCATGGGCGTGCCGTCCGCCTTCGGAATCGTTCCGAAGCACGTCGCCGCGTTCGCGTCGTTGGAGAGATCGCAGGCCTGGCCCGAGCGGGACTGACCGCTGGAGAGCAGCGTCCTGTAGCCGATCTGCCGCTCGACGCCGTTGAGGTTCACCAGGCCCGACGCGCGCGCGAGGTGCTTCTCCTCGGTCGTGCGGGGAAAGCCCACGTCCCCGAACGACAGCCAGCGGGCGTCCTCACCCCGAGTGCCCGCTTCGCCGGAGTTGCCTTTTTCGCCCTTGTCTCCCTTGTCTCCCTTCGTACCGGGCGGCCCCACAGGACCCCGGGGACCGACCTCGCCCGTCGCGCCCGCGGGACCCGTGTCGCCCTGCACGCCCTGGCATCCGGCCAGAGCACTCGCTGCGAGCATCGCGCTGGTCGCGACGCCCAGAACTCTTCGTGCCATTCGAACCCCTCCTGTCGATGTGTCGCCCGTGCCTTCCGGGCGCCGCGCATCGTGGAGTGTCGTGGTGGCGTTCCCTTGTGGGTGCGGTCACATGTTCATGGCGAATGCAGCGCAATCGATGCGAGCAAGCTGCGTAGGACGTGGCACATGCTTTCGACTCAACACGTGACTCGCGTTTCGTTCCTGGTGGTCGCTTTCACGCTTGCAACTGCATGGGCGTCCCCTCCGGAGTCGATCGCAAGACTTCAGGAGCTCCTCGACCGTGCAGCAGAAGCGAGCGCGGCCGGTCGCAACGACGAAGCGCTGAAGCTGATGCGCGAGGCGCTGGAGCTGGAGCTCCCCAGAGAGCTGGGGGCACTTCGGGGCGAGCTCTTCGCGAGAGTCGCCCGGATCGAAGTGAAGCGTGGACGGGCTGCCGCCGCATTGGACGCTCTGGACGAGGCCGTCGAAGCGGGCTTCGCCGAATGGGAGAGCATCGAATCGGACCCGGAGTTGGCGCTCCTGCGAAAGCAGTCGGGAGTCCGTCCGCTCATCAAGAAGATGAAAGAGGCAGATCGCCAGAAGCGGATCTTCCAGATTCTGGAATGGGAGAACCCGGACCTGGGTTGGGCGCACCTCCACCGGTTCAACGCGCTCGACGCTCCCGAAACGAAGGAGCTCCGTGACACCTGGCGGCTGAAAGAGGTCATCGCGGGGAAGAAGTCCGAGCTCGAGCAGCAGCTCGCGCTCGCCGCCTGGGTCCACGACCGATGGGAACACGCCGGTGCGACTGAGCCTTCCAGGCCGGAAGCGCGCACGATTCTCGCCGAGGCTGCGCAGGGGAAGCGCTTCCGCTGCGTGGAGTACAGCATCACCCTCGCCGAAACCCTGCAGGCCGTGGGGTTCCCTGCGCGCGTCGTCGGGTTGAGCAGGGATGGCGTGTCCCACGGCGTGGGCAAGGGGCACGTCATCACCGAGGTCTGGAACAACGAACTCGGCAGGTGGATCGTCATCGACGGGCAGAACAACGGAACGTGGCGCCGGAATGAGGCAATCCTCAACGCCGCCGAGGTTCGGGCCCTGCTCATCGCGGGAAAGCGCGCGGAGTTACGGTTCGGGCTCGGTCCCTCCTCATGGCGCACCTGGAAAGGCGCCTTCGACGAGCCCGGGCTACGCGCGGACTGGATCCGCTACTTCCATCACCTGACCTACGGGTTCGAGAACACCCGCGCCAGCGGCGCGTACAAGGGGCGAACACGTGTGGCGTTGGTCCATCCGGGCGAGCGTTACGAGCCCGTGTTCCAGGGCGCGGCGAACGGAGTGGCGCTCCAGACTGCGGAGGTCGGGAAGCTCTATCCCGAACTCAATCGAGTGCACTTCGACGTGACCGCGGAGGGAGAGATCGGGGCAGTGTCGAGGGTGCTCACGCTGAAGCTCAGCCACTCGTCGCCCTGGTTTGCCCGCTACCGGCTCGTGGTCGACGGCAAAGTCCTGGAGCAGCGCGAGGACGTGTTCCGCTGGGAGCTGAAGCCGGGGGAGAACCGTCTCGAGCTTCGCGCGATTGATCAGATGGGGCGCGCGGGTCCGCCCTCGAGACTGACCATGAAGTTCAAGCCCGCGCTGTGACTCACGACAGGTGCCGCGATTGCCGTTTCGGGGAACGGGGCCCCGGACTCCGGGCAGATCGGGACGCCGTGCGCGACGACCAGGCCTTGAGGAAGGGCGGGACCTGCCTCGCGGCTGGCCGCAGGTAGTCGCCGAGCACGAGTGGACCGGCCTCGTCTGGACCGAGGCCGAGGTGCAGGAGATACCGGAACATCGCCTCGGTGAGCGCCTCGAGAGAAAGACTGTGGGTCCGCCCGAGCTCCGCGTACAGCCAGTCGGCCAGCGCGAGGAACGCCGCAAACGGCGACAATCCCTGCGACAGGACGGCGCGCGCACTGTCCCGGAAGTTCCCGCTGTTGTG
>JBAWAM010000609.1:0-2972 GCA_049589315.1 Myxococcaceae bacterium | reverse complement strand
ACCGCGAGCGCCGCGAACCCCAGCACCGCCGCGACGGTGGAGGCGGTGACCGGCAGGAACTTGTTGGTGAGCGCGAAGATCTGGTGGTCGTCCTTCGAGACGCCCTCGGGCTGATCGACGAAGCGCGAGTGGATGTAGACCAGCGACGCCAGCGTGGTGACCATCACGGTGAGCGGCACCAACGCCGATACGACGGTGAAGCTGAAGCCGAGCAGGTCGCCCGCGCCCAACGCCAGCGCCACGCTGGCCCCCAGCGCGAGCAGGATCGCGAGCACCGACCGCCACGAGCGGTACAGGAACAACGAGATGCCCACGACGAAGACGCCGAACAGCGGGAAGTAGCGCGCCGACGCCTGACCGGCCTGGTGCTCGATCCACGACTCGACGTAGGGCGCGCCCACCCGTCGAACCGTCTTCACGGCGTCGAGCCGCGTCCCGTCCACCACGGCGTCGATCTGCGCGAGCGCGGCGTCACGTGCCGCTGCATCCTGGGCGGGGAACGCCGTCACGACGCTCAGGAAGGAATCTCCCACGAGGCCCTGGCGGCGGAAGAACCGCGTGCCTTCGACGAAGCGGCGGAACGCGTCGGCGTCCTCGGCGGGCACGAAGCCGGGATGCGCACGCGTGTAGACGTCCAGCGCCGAGGTGATGGACAGGCCCGGCACGCGGCGCAGCGCGTCCTCGAGCTTCATCAAGTCGCCGAGCGTGGCCGGGGCGAACGGCGCGTCCGCCTCGAGCAGGAGGATCACCACCTGCCCTTCAGGAAACACCGCCTGGAACGCGCGCGTGGCCACATAGTCCGGATCGGACGGGACCATCAGCCGGCCAATCGCTCCCTCCGAGGGGATGCGGAGGGCCAGGAACGCGGCGATGGGGACCAGCACCGCGGCCGCGATGAGGATGGGGACGCGAAGGGCGAGGATCCGCCGGAAGACTGACTCCATTCGAGAGGGAGGCTGCATCGGGCGGGGACCGTACCACCCGCGAGGGAAGTTGCCTGTGGGGCTCGGAGTTGTAAGTACGGAAAGCATGCGAGCCCCACTCCCTGTCGCGGTCTTCTTCTTCTTCGTGTTCGTGGCTTCGTCCTCTGCCTTCGCGCAGGAGGCGAACAAGCCAGTGATCGTCATCGCGGCGCCCGGCTACCCGGGAACGCCGGCGGAAGCGCAGCCCACCATGGACAGCTTCGCCGCCTCGGTGGCGAAGGCAGCCGGGTGGGCCCCGGGTTCCCTGGGCGCGCAGTACGAAAACACCGAGCAGGGCGGCGTCTCCCGGCTGTCGGAGAAGAACGCGGCCATGGCGTTGGTGCCGCTGCCGTTCTGGGTGGAGCACGGGAAGGCGCTCGGGTTGGAGCCGAAGCTGGAGGTCGTGATGCAGGGCTCCACCGCGCCGACCGAGACCTGGACCCTGGTGGCGAAGAAGGGCCGGGTCACCTCGCCTGCTTCGCTCGAAGGCTTCACCGTCGCATCCACCGCGGGGTATGCGCCCGGGTTCGTGCGCGGCGCTCTAGCGGGCTGGGGGACGTTGCCCGAGTCGGTGAAGGTCACCGAGTCGCGCCAGGTGCTCTCGCAGTTGCGAAAGGCCGCGTCCGGAGCCAACGTCGTCGTGCTGCTGGATGGAACGCAGGCCGCGTCGCTGGCGTCGTTGCCCTTTGCCTCGGAGCTCGAGGTGGTGGCGAAGTCCGAACCGCTGCCGGTGGCCTTCGTGACGACCGTGGACCAGCACCTGCCCGCGGCGAAGCTCAAGACGCTCGAGCAGTCGATGCTGAAGGCATCGTCTGAGGGCGTGCTGAAAACGCTCCGGATGGAGCGCTTCGTGCCCGTGGATCCCAAGGCGCTCGCGGCGGCGAAGCAACTGGCGGGAACGGCGAAATGAGGCGGGTCGTCGTGGCCGCGCTCGTGGCGCTGACGCTCGCCTGCGCCGGAGCGAGGAAGGCGCAACGGCCGACGCCGGAGCAGCTCCCGGAGGTGCCCTCCGGGCTGAGCACTTTGCAGCTCCTGAGTGAGGCGCACGCGGCGTTCGCACAGCGTCCAGATCCCGAGGCGGTGCGCAGGGCCGAGGCGTTCTTCGAGGCCGCCGCGCAACAGGACCCGCAGAATGTGGAGGCGCTGTATGGCGCGATCGAGGCGAAGCTGTGGCGCGTGGATCGCGCCGCGGACGCCTCCGAGCGGGACGCGCTTGCAGGTTCGGCGGTGGAGTCCGGGAGGCAGTGCGTCGCGCGCGCACCGGACGCGGCGGCGTGCCATTACGGGCTGGCGCTCGCGCTCGGGATTGAGGGGCGGGAGCGACACTCTGTGGCGCTGTCGAACCTGCAGCAGATGATCGCGGAGCTTCGCCGCGCTGAAGAGCTGGACCCGCGCTTCGAACAGGCTGGGCCCGCGCGCGTACTCGGCGTGGTGTCGGTGCGCGCGCCGGGATGGCCGGTCGGACCGGGGGATGCGGAGACCGGCCTCGAGGAGGCGCGCAAGGCGGTGGACTTGTTCGCGGAGTACCCGCCGAACCTGCTGGCGTTGTCCGAAGCGCTGCTCGCAAACGGCGCGGCGGAAGAGAGCCGCCAGTGGGCCGAGCGCGCATTGGGACTGGCCCAGGCGCAGCAGCAGCAAGGCGATCCGGACGCGCCGTCGTGGGTGACCGAGGCCGAGCAGCTCATCGCAGGCAAGCGCAGCGGGACGTAGACCCTGCGAAGCCTGGCAGTGGACGCTTGATCAGGTCTCCCTCCTTCGTTTGGCCCGGCGCTCGGAGCGGAACACCTCAGCGAGCGCGGGGCGGAGTCGTCCCAGCTCCGCGCGCATGATCTTCGACGCGCGGCAGCGCTGCGCTTCGGCGAGCAGCTCGTCCGTGCTGTAACGGCCGGACTCGAGCGTCATCCGGAGCGCGTAGCGGGCGAGGTCGATGCCGACCTTGCGCCGGAACCTGAGGCAGTCGACCACGGTGCGAACGGGCGTGGTGACCAGGATCGGAACGTCATCGACGTA
>JBAWAM010000608.1:0-20563 GCA_049589315.1 Myxococcaceae bacterium | reverse complement strand
CCGCCGTCGTGGAGGAGGGCGGGGGCATCCGGATGTCGTGCCGCCTGTCGATAGAGAAAGACGTCCGCGAGATTGAGCTGCTCAGGGAGGTTCCGGAGCTCGAATCCGTTCAAGCGGATCTCCTTTTGAACAACATCCAGAGCGCCAGGCCAAGGAGCGAGAGCGCTCCCCCCACCAGCACCTGCCGGCGCGCGAAGGCCATGAGGATATCCCGCTCGAAAGAGCACTCGGTAGGCGTGATCCCCGAACAGTCCGGTCCTGTGACGATCGAACGCGCACCGACGAACATCAGCGCGAGCCCGCTGACGAAGAGTGCCGCGATGAGGCCCAGGAAGCCGCCACGGACGAGGGGGCGCATGGCGCGGGTACTACCACGGCCGGGTCGTGTACGCTGCGGGCCACTCGAGAAGGAGTGGGCACATGCGCATCTTGTACGGTGTGGTTGGGGAGGGCATGGGACACGCGACCCGTTCGCGGGTGCTCCTCGAAGAGCTCTCCCGCGAGCACGAGGTCCACATCGTGGTGTCCGGCCGCGCGCAGGAGTACCTCGCCCAGCGCTTCGACAACGTGCACAAGATCTGGGGTCTCACGATCAAGTACGAGGGGAACTCGGTCAGGAATCTTCAGACGGTCCTGCAGAACCTGAAGGGCGCCGTCACCGGGTGGCCCGGGAACATCCGCAAGTACCTGGAGCTCGTCGAGGACTTCAAACCCGACGTCGTCGTCAGCGACTTCGAGAGCTTCAGCTACCTCTTCGGGAAGAACCACTTCCTGCCGGTGATCAGCGTGGACAACATGCAGATCATCAATCGATGCCAACATGACGGCTCGTTGATCGGCCCGTACCAGGACTCGTTCGAGCTCTCGAAGTCCGTGGTGAAGTCGAAGCTGCCGGGGTGCTTCCATTACCTGGTGACGACGTTCTTCTACCCGCCGGTGCGCAAGGAGCGGACGACGCTGGTGCCGTCGATCCTGCGGCCGGAGATCCTCGCGGCGAAGTCGGAGCCGGGAGAGCACCTGCTCGTCTACCAGACCAGCACCGGAAACGAGGCCCTGCTCCAGGTGCTCAGACAGACCGGGATCCCCTGCCGGGTCTATGGGGTGAAGCGGGAGATCAAGGAGGACCTCGTCGACGGCAACCTCGTGTTCCGCCCGTTCAGCGAAGCTGGCTTCATCGACGACCTGCGGACCTGCCGGGGCGTGATCGCAGGCGGCGGCTACACCTTGATGAGCGAGGCCGTCTATCTGCGCAAGCCGCTGCTGTCGCACCCGATCCAGAAGCAGTTCGAGCAGGTCCTCAACGCGCTGTACCTGGAGAAGCTCGGCTACGGCATGCACGCGCCGGTGCTCAGCGAAGACGTGGTGAAGGAGTTCCTCCGACGCATCCCGGACTGCGAGCGTGCGCTGGCCTCGTATGAGCAGGATGGGAACAGCCGCACGATGCAGGTGCTGAACGAGCAGCTTGCGCGCGCCGCCGACTACAAAGGCAAGTGGGCGGAGGTCACGCACGAGTGAGCGAGCCCCGCTCCAGGAGTTCGAAGGGTCACTGCGCGTACTCATTGAGCCGCGTCGCCGCGAAGCGGTTGAGTCGATCGACCAACGATCCGCCTCGAGGGGGCGCCAGATCGATGCCCTCGACCTTCTCCTCAGGTGCCCTGTAGGAATCGGGGAGCATCCGGTCTGCCAGCTCCATCAGATCGCTCGTCAGCTCGGGGAAGAGCCGGTTCACCTTCGCTCCCAGCTTGGCGTGCGGCGTGAGGATCAGCATCGCCCGTCCGCGGCGGCACGCCTTCACGACCCGTCGCGCGGCCTTGTCGGCGTTCATCGAAGCCCCGGGCAGCGCTGCGCCCGTCAGGAACCACCGGAACTCGGCGAGGGCGTGTCCTTTGAAGTACGCGTGCACGGGACTGCCGGTGCGCATCAGCCCCGGGCACACCGTGGTGACGATCACGTTCTCGTAGGCGAGCTCGGCGCGGAGTCCCTCCGACAAGCCCGTGAGAGCGAACTTGCTGGCGGAGTACGGAAGCAGGTGCGGCACCGCGAGGAGCCCTCCGATGGAGGAGATGTTCACGATGCGCCCGTCGCGGCGTCGACGCATCTCCGGGAGCACCTCCAGGGTCATGTAGAGCGGTCCGTAGAAGTGGGTCTGCATCGACTCCTCGAAGTCGGCGAGGTTCATCGTCTCCACCGGTCCCACCTCGAAGACTCCGGCGTTGTTCACGAGGACGTCGATCTGCCCGAACTCCTCGCGTACCCGTCGGACGAAGTGCTCGACCTCTTCCTTCTCCGTCACGTCGCAGGGCGCGCAGAACACGTCGGCGCCTTCCTCCGTGAGCCGCTTCCGGGCTTCTTCGAGCTCGGCCTCGTCGCGCGCGCAGAGCGCCAGTCGCGCACCGCGACGCGCGAACTCCCGGGCCATCGCGAACCCCAGCCCGCGAGATCCGCCGGTGATCAGGACGATCTTCCCGTCGAGGTCGTAGTCCCTCGACGCATGCACCAGGGCCCGTCCTGCAAGCAGCGCCCCGCCAACTCCCAATGCGATTCCCAGCGCCTGTCGATCCATTCGCCACCCACCCCTCTGCGTTGAACGGCCCAGCTACGTCCCGGCGTGTGTCTCTCCTGCCTGCGTTTCGGCGAGCACGCGCTCGATCGCACGGGCCACGGGATCCACGGCCTCGAAGCCTCCGTGGAAGTGCCGCAGCTCCCCGTTGCGATCAAAGAGGAAGTACGACGGCGTGAAGCGCACCTGGTACGCGTCCGCCAGATCTCCTTCCTCGTTGTCGAGCGCGACGGGATGGCTGAGCTGCAGCTCCCGGATCGCCTGCTCGACCCGCTCCTCGTCGGCGTCCTGCGGCTGCGTCGGCGTGTGGACCCCGACGAGCTGAAGTCTCCCGCCGTACCTGCGCGCCCACGCCCGTACGTCCGGAAGTTGCTCCTTGCACGCCGTGCAGCTCATCGACATGAAGTGCACCAGCACAGGCCGACCGCGCAGCTTCGCGACGTCGACCGGACTGCTGTTGACCCAGCGGACGGCGTCGCGAAGAGGGGGAATCGATGAGTGGAGGCGCAGCGGCATTCGTGACCTCGTGGGCGCGCGGGTGCCCTCTCGTCACGGTAGTCACTGCGCTTTCGCCGGGAACGGTTCCGTCGCCACCGGGCCCCCGTTCGCGCTGGCAGGCAGGCGCATCGAATCCACGTACGAACCTGGTTGAGGGGTGAGCTCAGCGGCGACGAGCCGCTCACTTCATCGGCTGCTGGAAAGGCTGCACGTGGTTGCCGCTTGAGCAGTCACCGCAACGTACGCAGCTTTGACGTGGCGAAATAGACGATGGCCGCCCACAGCTCCCAGGTTTCTCCTCGCACCATCTGGACGATCGCGCTCCATCTCCTGCTGATCGCAGGCACGGTCGTCGTGGTGCTGAAGACCTGGACCGTGATCACGCTGATCCTGATCGCGCTCTTCGTCGCGCTCGCGCTGGATCCCGCCGTCTCGCTCCTGCGCGACCGGCTCCGGATCCGCAGAGGGTTCGCGGTCCTGGCGGTGTTCATCGCAGGGCTCGCGCTCCTCAGTGCGATGTTCGGGACCGTGATTCCGATGGTCGTCGAGCAGGCGCAGCACCTCGCGGAGTCCGCGCCAGACCTCGCCCAACGTCTGCAGGAGCACAGCGCGTTTCGTTGGGCCCAGGAGCGCTTCCACATCATCGAGTCGATCGGAAAGGCGGCGAGAGGTATCACCGTCGCGCCAGTGGTCGAGGTGGCCGGAAGGATTCTGGCGGGGGTCGCGTCCGCGCTTGCGATCCTGTCGTTGACGGTCTTCGCACTTCTCTTCGGTGGAGACCTGTTCAACTCGGCGCTGAAGTGGGTTCACCCGAAGGAGCGCCAGCGCGTGCGGGTCCTCGCTCGACGCATGCACGTGCGGGTAGGTGGGTACGTGAGCGGCACGTTGTTGCTCGCCGCGATCGGCGGCCTGGTCATGGGCGTGACGCTGGCGATCGTCGGGAATCCGTACTTCCTTCCGCTCGGCCTGGTGATGGCGGTCTTCGCGATCATCCCGTGGGTGGGCACTGCGATCGCGACGTCACTGATCGTCGCCACCACCCTGGCGTCGCAGGGCTTCAAGCAGGCGGTGGTCGTCATCCTCGTGTACGTCGCCTACCAGCCGATCGAGAACCACGTTCTCCAGCCGCTGATCCAGAAACGCACGATCCGGATGAACCCGCTGCTCATCGCGATCGTGATGTTGATCGGCACGGCGATGGTCGGCCTCCTCGGAACCGTTCTCGCGCTGCCGGTCGCCGGCGCAGTACAGGTCTTCCTCCAGGATCTCCTGCGCCGCCGTCGTGAGACCTGGGCGGCGCAGAAGAACGCGGAGGTCGCGGACACGCAGCTGACATTCTGGCAGCGCGAGTCGGACGTGAACCTGCCGCACTGAGACGTCGTCAGCTCACGTGTCGCTCGACCAGCTTCGCGAGCCGCGGCACCGATTGGGACACCTGCTTCTCCGCGATCGGACGCAGCTTGTTGTACGCGGAGAGCAGTGTCTTGTGGGAAGTGCGCCGGGCACGTGTGTCGGTGACGCCGAGCAGCGCATTGGCCACCTCCGCCGGGCGCTGCTCGAGCCAGGCCGCAAGGCCGGGACTTCCGGAGTCGGGGCGCTTTGCCAGCAGCGGGTCGAGCGCAGCCCCGAACTCCGGGAGCAGATCATTGAGCACTTCGCCGATGAAGCCAGGGCGGATGGCCTTCACCATCGCGAAGGCGGTCTTGATTCCCATTCCGGTGAGCCCGCCTCGGCTCGCGACCTCTTCATCGAGCATGACCTCGGCATCTTTGGCCATCGCGCGGCGGCTCTCGGGATTCGACAGGACAGCAGTCAGGTTCTGATTTGGCATAGGCGCCCGTACCTTACTGCGCCCCGTGCGCGGGCTCGACAGTGATGACGGTCCGCGATGACGCTTTGACGTGCATGCCGCGGGCGTTGCTGACGGCATGACGCTCGGCTCGGACCTCCGCCTTGCGTAAGTACCCGAACTCTCGTCCGGGCGAGCCCGGCACACGCATTGCTCTCATCCGCCTTGACCGGAGGACAGTCCTTTCATGCGTCGACTGCCGTTCCTCTTGTCGTTGCCACTCTGTCTCGTCGCCTTCTCCGCGGTCGCGGTTCGTCTCGAGCGTGAAGGGCGGGCCGGAGGTGATCGAAGTGACCCTCAATGCGATGACAAATTCGGATGGCAAGGTCGTGCTCGATCCGGGCACCACGTCCGTGGCCAGGACCGACTGGGGGAGCGGTGATGGGCTCACGGCGACCGTGTCGTTGAAGTGAGCATTTTCTTCTGCAATCGCCTCGCGAATGACCCGTACAGCAGCCGCACAAGGGGACATTCCGGGGAGGAAACATGGTGTCATTCGTTGCGGCTGCGGGTGCGGCCAGCTTGTTGGTTCTGGGTGGTTGGTCGGATGAGGAGGGGAACGGTCGGATCAAGGAAGAGGTCCGGGAGGTGGAGGCATTCCACGGCGTCGAAGTGGGCGGCGACGTGGAGGCCGACATCCGCGTCGGTCCAGAGCGCAAGGTGACCGTCACCGCCGATGACAATCTCCTGCCGAAGATCCGGACCCGAGTCGTCGACGGGGTCCTCACACTGGAGTACCGGGACATCGACCCGACGCGTCCCATTCTCCTCGTCGTGGTGACGCCGAAGCTGGACTCGATCGAGGCCAACGGCGCGGTCAGGATGAAGGTCCGGACCGCGGCAACGCCGAAGTTCACCGTGGAGGGCAACGGGGCCGCTCAGCTCGAGATCCAGGGCCTGGATGTGGAGGCGCTGACCGTCGACCTGAGCGGCGCTGCACGGGCCAGGTTCGCCGGAAAGGCGAAGAGCGCGGACCTGGATCTCTCGGGCGGGGTGTCCCTGTTGGCTGCGGACCTGGTCGTGGGCAACGCCCAACTCGACGCCAGCGGTGCGGTCGAGGCGAAGCTGAATGTCACGGGTACCTTGAGTGGCGATGCTTCTGGCACCGTGAAGGTGAAGGTCAAGGGCCAGCCGAAGATCGCGCTCGAGAGGTCCGGCTTCGTCTCTGTGGCGACTGAGTAGGCGGCCGTGCTCAGGGGAGGTCGACGAGGGTGAATCCAGCGTCGAGCCTCCCCGGGTCGGTCGGAAAGATGAGTGCGTGGCTAGTTGCAGTCGAGGCAGGTCCACTCGACGATGCCGCTCGAGCTTCCGAATCGCTGGGCGGTGTTGATCTCCAGGTCCATCAGGAACCCGGTCTGCTTGCTGTTCGCGGTGCAGCACCCGTTGCAATCGGAGTCGGAGCACATGTCGTAGACCTTCACGTCGACCTGCTTCGACCCCTGCCGGACGCGGAGCGTCTTCAGCTTGTACTGGGCGAAGTCCTTCGAATGGATTGCGGCGATGTTGTTCGCCCGGACCCAGCTCTCGGGCTGTTTCCCGCTGAGGCCTGCGAATTGGCCGGCCCAGGTGCAGCCGTTGTAGGCGATGCACTCTTCGCTGCCCGGATCGGGATAGGACTCGAACCACGTCAGGTTGGCCGTCCTCCACTGCAGCCCGGCCTCGTTTGGGGGCGTCGAGCTCGGGGGAGCGCTCGAGCTCGAGTCGTGCGTGATCGCCACGCGGTCGACGTAGAGGTTCTTGTCGCAACCGGGGTCGTTGTCGTTGGTGAAGGCGATCTCGATGAGGTGCGTGCCTGCCGGAACGTCCGTGTTCACGCGGTAGCTGGCGTTGTTCCTCGAGCTCACCGAGAAGGTTCGCTTCGCCACGCCGTCCACCTTCACGATCATCTGCGGCGCGCCACGGCACTGGTCTCCGCGCGCAGTCACGATCACCCCCGAGATTTTCCCGGTGGTGACCGACGCGGAGGCGACGTCGTTCCACCAGATTTGCAGCTCCTTGCCGCCGCTGGAGTTCGACCTCGTCATCACCTGACCCTCGCCGGCCTTCAGGCCCATGGCCTCGCCCTGGACGACGAGCGCGCCGACCGCCTCCTGCTCGAGCTCTCCTGATTCGTCGAGCTCCGCATCGCCCAGCGTGAAATCACCTCCACATCCGGTGAGTGCGAACAACAGGGTGGCCGTCAGGAGTCTTCGCGTGCCGCTCGGGTTCATGGCTGGGGTCTCCAAGGGTAGTTGGCCACCTCGGAGCAATCGCTGAGCCACTGCCAACCTGTTGAAATCAGGCGGTGTCGACCCTGATCTGTCACCTGCCAGGGGACATTGAGGTGTAGCTGTCCCAACCAGGCTGGTGGGGAGAGGTCTACCTCGACCGCCTGCTGGAGTCCGCGGGCTCCAGCTGCGCCTCGAGCAACTGCAGGTGGCCGCCTTCGAACGTTCCGCGCCAGGTCTTGTACCCGCCAAGCCGGATCTCGACGTCGACGCGCCGCCCAGCGGGCCAGACATTGTCCATCATCAGTGGGGTGGTCCCCAGCTCGGACTCGCCGACCATCACCCTGGCGCCGGGAGGTTGCGAGTAGACCTTCAAAATGGCTGGCTCCGGCGCGCTCTGCCAGAGCTCGGCACCGTACAACCAGCCGCCTACGGCGAGCGCGGCCACGATGCCGATCGCGAAGAGGGGCGCGCCCGAGCCACGGCGAGGACGCGTGGGACCCGACGGCGCGGGATACGACTCCCACTCGGAGGGTGGCGGTCCTTCGCGGCGGATGTCGTGCGCCAGCTCGAGCTCCGGATCGGGTTCGGGAACGGAGGTCGGCACGGCGCTCACGCGCGGCGCAGGTGCCCCGAGTCCAGCGAACCGCTGTTCCACATGACCATTCGTGTCGAGCACGGGGCCCGGCCCAGGCTCCCAGCCTCCGTCCTGGTCGTCCTCGGTTTCGTTGGATCTGCGGTCGGGCATGGGCGCAGTCTAGCCGTCCATCACTCGCGACGAAGCAGGTGTCTGGCGATGACGACCTTCTGAACTTCGGTGGCGCCCTCGTAGATGCGGAGCGCGCGCACATCTCGGTACAGGCGCTCGAGCGGATTGCCCTTCACCACGCCGTTGCCGCCGTGGATCTGCAGGCAGCGGTCGATGATCCGCTGTGCCGCCTCCGTGGCGAAGAGCTTGCCGACCGCAGCTTCATAGGTCACGCGCTCGGCTCCGTTGTCTTTCACGGCGGCGGCCCGGTGGGTGAGCAGGCGCGACGCCTCGAGCTCCACCGCGCTGTCTGCGAGGAGAAACTGCACGCCCTGCAGTTCAGCGAGCGGGGCGCCGAACTGGCGGCGGGACTGCGCGTAGGCCAGTGCCTCGTCGAGCGCGCGCCGCGCCATGCCCACCGCGGCCGCGCCGACGGTGCTGCGGAACACGTCGAGCGTCGAGAGCGCGAGGCGCATCCCCTGGCCCTCTGCGCCGATCCGGGCCGAGGTCGGGATGCGGCAGCCGTTGAACTCCAACTCACCGATCGGATGATCGCCCAGGAGCTGCATCCGGGATTTCACCCGGAAACCCGGAGCATCCGCGGGGACCACGAAGGCGGAGATCCCCTTCGCCCCCGACCCGGTGCGGGCGAATACGGTGTAGTGGGTGGCGATGCCGGCGTTGGAGATGAACCTCTTCGCGCCATCGAGCACGTACGCATCGCCGTCGCGGCGCGCGGTGGCAGACAGCGCCGCAACGTCCGAGCCGGCGTCCGCCTCGGTCAGGGCGAACGCGAACAGCGCGGTCCCGTTTGCGACCCGGTTCAGCAGCTCGCGCTTCTGAACATCGTTCCCGCCGAGCAGCACCGGGTGGCTCCCCAGGCCCTGCACGGCAAACACGGAGTCCGCTGCGGCGTTGCGGTAGGCCAGCTCCTCCCGGAGCACGCAGAGGGCGCGCACGTCCACCGTCTCGCTCGCGCCGCCGTAAGCGCACGGGACCAGGTGCTTGTAGTCGCCCAGCGCCGCGACGCGCTTCGCGAGGTGCTCGTCGTCGCCTTCGTCCTCCAGCTTCGCTTCGATCACGCGGTACCGCTCGCGCGCGTCGTGGGCGAGCCGTTCGTGGCGGTCTTCCAGGAATCCGATCGGCACGCGCTACCTCCCGGTGAAGCGGGTGGGCCGCTTCTCGACGAACGCCTCGTATGCCTCGCGGAAGTCCTTTGTCTGCATGCAGACCGCCTGGGCTCGGGCTTCGTTGTCGAGCGCGTTGTTCAGGTCGAGCGAGAGCTCTCCGTTGAGGAGCTCCTTGGTCATACCCAGCGCGAAGGTCGGGCCTTCCGCCAGGCGGCGCGCCCACGCCAGCGACTCGCCGAGCACCTGCTCCGGTGGGACGACCTTGTTGAAGAGGCCGTAACGCTCCGCGGTCGCAGCGTCGATCGCGTCGCCGAAGTAGAGCAGTTCGGTCGCGCGGCCCAGCCCGACGATGCGAGGGAGCAGGAACGCCGCGCCCATGTCCGCACCTGCCAGGCCCACCTTCACGAACAGGAACGCGATCTTCGCCTTCTCGGAGGCGACCCTCAGGTCCGAGGCGAGCGCGATCACCGATCCGGCGCCCGCGGCCGTGCCGTTCAGCGCCGCGATGATCGGCTTGCGGAGCGAGCGCATGTTCCGGATGAGGTCGCAGGTCATCCGGGTGAAGTCGACCAGGCCCGGCATGTCGCGGCTGAACAGCTCGCCGATGATGCTGTTCACGTCCCCGCCGGAGCAGAACCCGCGACCTTCGCCGGTGATCACGACCGAGCGCACGTCCGGTTCACGTGCGAGCTCCCGGAAGAAGTCGGTCAGCTCCGCGTAGACCTCGAAGGTGAGCGAGTTCAGCTTTTCGGGGCGGCTGAAGGTGATGACACCGACCCGGTCCTGGACCTCGAAGCGGAAGGAGGAGGGCGCTTTCATGGATCCGCGGCTCATAGC
Source organism: Myxococcaceae bacterium (assembly GCA_049589315.1). Taxonomy (GTDB): domain Bacteria; phylum Myxococcota; class Myxococcia; order Myxococcales; family Myxococcaceae; genus JBAWAM01. The sequence continues at coordinate 10,734 of JBAWAM010000608.1, read as the reverse complement.
ACCGCGGTTGCTTCAATCTCCACCCGGGCCAGGTCCTCGAGTAGGCCAGCCACCACCACCAGCGCCATGGCCGGGTAGTGCTTCCCGAAGTGTCGACGCCAGGTCTCTCCGACCGCCCGCTGCGCGGCCAGGTACTCGCGCTTATCGGTGACGTACACGGTCATCCGCGTGAGGTGCTCCTGCTCGCCGCCCGCCGCCTTCAGCACCTCGAGCACGTTCGCCAGCGCCTGGTCGAATTGACCTGCGAAGCTCTCCGGGAAGGTCGGCGTCGGGTTGCGCGGATCCCAGCCAATCTGTCCCGCGATGAAGAGCACCCGGCCTTCGCCCACGATGCCGTTCGAATACCCGCGCGGGCGGACCCAGCCTTCCGGCTGCACCACCTCCGTCTTCGTCGTCATCTCTCGCTCCCCCACGGGTTGCTCAGGCGCTTTCGCCGCCATCCATCGCCCACGCCGCGCCGGTCACCGTGCTCGCAGCCTCCGAAGCCAGGAACAGGCAGAGTTGCGCGACGTCCTCTGCGCGGGTGAGCCGGTTCATCGGGTTCATCTGCGCCAGCGCCTCGCGGGCCGCGTCGACGCTCCGGCCGGTCGCCTTCGAGATGTTCTGCGCCGATTGGGCCAGCATGTCCGTGTCCGTCCAACCCGGACACACCGCGTTCACCGTGACGCCTTTCGCGGCATACTCGACGGCCAGCGATCGGGTGAGGCCGAGCAGCGCGTGCTTCGACGCGCAGTACGCCGAGGTGTACTTGTAGCCCTTCATCGCCGCCGTCGAGGCGATGTTGATGACCCGCCCGCCGCCGTTCTTCACCATCGCCGGCATCAGCTCACGGCAGAGGAGGAACGGCGTTCGGACGTTGACGGTCAGGGTGCGGTCGAAGTCGTCGGTGGAGGTCTTCGCGAGCGACGCGGACAGGGCCACACCTGCGTTGTTGACGAGCACGCGCGGAATGCCTGCTCGCTGCACCGTCGCGCACGCTTCCAGGACCGACGCTTCGTCGAGCGCGTCGAAGGCGACCGCTTCGATGTCGGGCGCGTCCTGCTTCAGCGCGTCGACTGCATCGGGAGCTCGGACGAGCGCGAGCACCTTGTAGCCGCTGTGCGCGAAGGCGAGGGTGAGGGCGCGGCCGATGCCGCGACCCGCCCCCGTTACGACCGCGATGTGCTGTGTCGACATGAGGCGCTCAGCATAGCCCGCGTGCGGCTGTCCGCTCGCCTGTCGTCGGCGAAGTTGCCGGAACCCGCCGAAAGCCCGACCTTCGAAGGGTGGCGTCTGACGCTTCAGAGCTCCGGGAGGTGCTCGAGTCCGGCCGGGCGATGCTCTTCACGGGCGCTGGGTTCAGCTCTGCCGCGCAGGACGTGCACGGCGGATGCATCCCCACCAGCGAGGCGATCGCGAAGGAGATCTGGGACATCTGCTTCCCGGGTGAGTCCCCCGACGAGAGCGCGCTTCAGGACCTCTTCCACCATGCTGCGCGCCATTACCCCGAGAGGCTCGAGGCGCTGCTGCGACGCCGACTTCGCGTGGACGAGGCGACGTTGCCCTCCTTCTACGCGCGCTGGTTCCAGGTCCCCTGGCGGCGGGTGTGGACCCTGAACGTGGACGACATCGAGCTCGCCGCGGCACGTCGCTTCCAGATGGAACGGCGGGTTCGCGCCTTCTCGGCCCTGACCCACCCGTTCGACGCGATGCTGCTCGAGCACCCGGACGAGCTCCCCGTGATTCATCTGAACGGCCTGCTCGACGAAGGGATCCACCACGTCACCTTCTCCACCACCCAGTACGGGACGCGCCTGGCGAAGCACGATCCCTGGTACGCGCGGTTCGTCGACGACCTCGTCGAGAGCCCGTTCATCATCGTGGGCACCCGCCTGGATGAAGCGCCGTTCTGGCAGCACCTTCAACACGGCTACGGCGCACGCATGAATGGGCGGAACCGCCTGTGCCGGGCGTGGATCGTCTCGCCGAAGCTGACCCGGGCGAGGAGGGCGCTCCTCGAGAACCTCGGGATGGAGTGGATTCCCATTTCAGCAGAGGAGTTCGCGCAGAAGGTCCTAGCTCCGCCGCTTCGGCGTGCCGAGCCGACGGCCGGGATCCTGGTCTAGATGCGCGCGAGGACCGACTGTGCGTCCGGGCGGCGCATCGGGTGGTTGTAGATGGACGACCCGGGCTGCTGGCGTCGACCCCCTTCTGCGAGCGATCCCGTCTCCACCGGGGCGAACCCGATCTCCTCGATCAAGCGTGCAACGGTCCGCCTCGCCTCGGCGTCATCTCCTGCGACGAAGAGCACGAGCCGCTCGTTCATCGGCGTATCCGGGTGGGCTTCGGCGCCGAGCGTCTTGAAGTACATCGTGTTGAACGCCTTCACCACGCGCGCTCCGGGGATGTGCCGCGCCAGCAACTCGCTCGAGGTTCGGCCGCCGAAGTCGATCTCACCGTCGCGTTGCGCGTAGTAGTTCGTCGCGTCGATCACGATCTTGCCCGCGAGCTCCTTCGGCGGGAGGAAGGGGCAGGCCTTGTAGGGGATCGCCAGCAGCACCAGCTCTCCGAACTCCGCGGCCTCCTTGACCGTGGCCGCATGGGCTTTCGGTCCGAGCTCGGCGACCAGCTCGCGAAGAGAGTCAGGACCTCGCGAGTTGCTGATCGCCACGTCGTGTCCGGCCTTCACGAACAGCCGCGCCGCCGTCGAGCCGATCATTCCCGAGCCGATGATGCCGATCTTCATCGTCGTCTCCTCCGGCGCCCATGCATGGGCACGCGCGGGCGAGCGGGCAAGCGGGGGGCGTGGCGATGCTTCGACTCCGTGAGTTGGCGTGCGTCCCACCGCATGACGATGGTCAGAGGCGGACGGAGGAGGACGGGTGCGGAATCTTCTTGCCGCGCTCGCCCGACTGGAACAGGAGGTCCTCATGGCGCAGACACAGGACCACGTCCTCATCACCGTCACCGGGCGGGACCAGCCCGGCATCACCGCCACGCTCACCGGCATCCTCGCCGAGCTCGGCGCGCACCTCCTCGACATCGAGCAGGTCGTCATCCAGCGGCAGCTTACGTTGACGATGCTGATCCGCCTCCCCGAGAGCCGCGGCCTGCTGAAGGAACTGCTCTTCAGCGCGAAGGAGCTCGGGGTGGAGCTCGACTTCCAGCCGGTCGACGTCAACGCCCCGTCGCCGGCGGAGCAGCGCCCTTCGCGGCGCTACGTGGTGACCGCGATCAGCCGGAGCCTCGGCGCGCGGGAGCTCCATGTGCTCGCCTCGACCCTCTCCCGGCACGGCGGCAACATCGAGCGGATCTCGCGCCTGTCGGAGGACGGGCTCGGGACCGTGGAGATCAGCCTGGTGCTCCCGTCGGACGCAGACCCGGAGCGGCTCAAGCGCGAGCTGCTCGAGCTGGGAATGAACAGCGCCTTCGACGTCGCCCTCCAGCGCGAAGGTCTCTACCGGCGCAGCAAGCGGCTGGTGGTGATGGACATGGACTCCACCCTCATCCGCATCGAGGTGATCGACGAGCTGGCCCGCGCACACGGCGTGGTCGACCAGGTCTCGAGAATCACCGAGCGGGCCATGGCCGGCGAGATGGACTACGACGAGTCACTCCGCCAGCGGGTACAGCTCCTGAAGGGACTCGACGTCGGCGCGCTGCACAAGATTGCCTCGGAGCTGCCACTCACCGAAGGCGCCGAAGTGCTGGTCCGCGCGCTCAAGCGGCTCGGCTATCGGATCGCGGTGATCAGCGGTGGCTTCTCCGTCGCCGCCGAGGCGCTGAAGCAGCGGCTGGGCCTCGACTTCGCTTACTCCAACGTGCTCGAGGTCCACGACGGCAGGCTCACCGGGCGCGTGACCGGCCCGATCGTCAACGCGCAGAGGAAGGCCGAGCTGCTCGAGTCGATCGCCCGGGCAGAGGGCGTCCTGCTGGATCAGGTCATCGCGGTGGGCGACGGCGCCAACGATCTGCTGATGCTGCAGCGAGCCGGCCTGGGGATCGCCTTCCGGGCGAAGCAGAAGCTCCGGGAAGCGGCGGATACGTCGCTGTCGGCCTCGGGGCTGGACGCGATCCTGTACTTGCTGGGGATCAGCTCCCGGGAGCTTGCAGAGATCGTGTAGTCGACGGATGTGAGTCCGGAAACAGCGCCAGCACGCGTTGCGCTGCATCCCGTCCCTCGCGGTCTCCTTCGCGGGCGGCGGTGACGTACCGCGCACTCAGATCCCGGAGCGTCGATTCAAAGCGCTGCCGACCGCTCGAGACGATCCGCCGACGAACCCCGAACAGCGTGAGCGAGGCGAGCGCTCCGCCTCCAGCGGCAATGAGCCCGGCGAGGGCGAGGGCATTGAGCAGGAAGTCTGCCCCCACGTAGTTGGCCTCGAGATAGCCCCGAACCACCCGGTAGGCGACGTGGCAGAACAGCGCCAGCAGCGGGAGGTTGATCAGCGGCAGCAGGAAGAACCGCGCCACGCGCCACCAGCCCTTCACCGCTTCGGCGAGCGAAAGCGTGGCAGTGGCTTCCCACACGGAGGCCCGCGCGCGGGCGAGGGCTTCGGCCAGCCCCTCCACCGATGGAAGCGAGGCCCGGTCGGGTGACACCCCCGCCTGGGCGGCGTCGGTCCTCGCCGCAGCAACGGCCTCACGCGCCGCGCCCAGGGACACGTCATCCGAGAGCGCGCCCACCTCCATGCGACGCTCTGCGCCACGCTCCAGCGTGAACTGCTGAAGCCGGCTCGCCAGCGCCGAACCGACGGCCACGCCACCTGCGAGCAGCGGGTTTCCGCGGACCAGCAAGGCCGCCGCCCCCAGGCCCGAGGTCCCTGCCATGGTCAGCTGCATCCACCAGCCGGCCGGGCCCCAGAAGTGCCGCGACGCCTCCCGCTTCACCGCCTGCCCCAGATGCGCCGAGGCAGCATCAAGCCGCGCGGTGAAGTCGTCCGAAAGGGTCGAGCGCGCACGGGTGAAGCCGTCCTCGAGGAGCTTCGCGCGGCGATCGTTCGATGCCTGTGCCTCCTCCAGCGCGGGTTCCACGAGGGATTGGATTTCCCGAAGGGCCCCCAGCGCGTTGCTCCGCCGGATGCGCTCGGCCGTGGTGCGTTCCCCGAGCTTCCGCAGTGCCTCCGTCAGCCCAGCCCGCTCCCCCACGTCCTCCCGTCCCTGCTGCCATGCGAGCGCGCTGATCGCGTAGACCTCTGTGTCCGTGACGCCCAGGCGCTCCCGCGCGACCGTGCGCGCCTGCTCCTTGAGGATCCGCTGGGAGTCAGCGGAGAGCAGATCCGCGTGGTTGAGAACGAAGACCAGCCGGCGTCGGCGGGCGAGCTCCTCGAGGAACTCCGCCTGGACCGCTTCGGCGACGCTGCCCTTGTGAAGCACGACCAGCGCCACATCCGCCTGCTCGACGATGGCCCGCGCGCGCTCGCGATGTTCCGCCGCGACGCTGTTGAGGTCCGGCGTGTCCACGAACACCTGGCCGCTCCACGGTCCGGGCGCCCCGCGCGGATAACGCACGACCTTCGTGCCGGAGGCCGCGAGCGGCCCCACCGAGGCGTCGTCGGGCGCGTAGATCACCGCGTGCTCGGTCGTCGGTCGACGGTCCCCGGGTACCGCGATCGCCGTCCCCACCAGCGCGTTGAGCAGGGTGGACTTGCCCGCACCGGTCGCGCCGACGAGGGCGATCACCAGCGCGCGCTTCTCCGAGGCGAGCCCGCGCGCGTAGTCGTCCAGCAGTCGCTCGAGGTGCTCCCGCTGCCCTTCGAGCGCCGGCAGCGCCAGCGCCTTCCCGGTCAGGTCTCGAAGTGTCCCCGGATCGGGGAGCCCGAAGGTCATGGAGGGACCTCCAGCGTTCCCGCCGATCTCCGCAGGACCTCCGAGCGTCGGTGGGCATCCTCGGTCAGGGTGTCCAGACGTGAGAGCAGCTCGCCGAATGCGCCGACTTCGAGCTCACGCGCCAGTGTCTGCCCATGAGAGCGGCGCCACGCCTGCGCCACGGAGTCGCGCACGCCCGCGCCGAGGAGATCCACGAAACGCTCCAGCAGGGGCGTCGTCACCAGCGCGCTGGCGAAGACGACGTCGGCGCCACCGGTCACGCCGGGCACCGTCATTGCGCCCAGCATGCCGGCGATCGCCGGAACCGTATAGGCGAAGGTCGCCGCGAACTGCCGCACCTCGTCGCTGGGACCGGTGGGCATCTCCTTCGCGAGCAGGTCCCGGCAGAACCGGTAGAGCTTGTCGCGGTCCGCCTGCAGCTCCGTCTCCGGCGCGAGGTCCACGTGCTTTGGCCGCGCTTCGTTCAGGTCCGCGCCCAGCGCCGAACGAAGCAGCTCGCGCGTCTGGGGATCTCCCCGCCATGTTGCCACTTCCGGCGCCAGCGCCTCGGCCGTCGCCCGAAGCCCGTTCGCGATCGCATCCTGCACGCGCAGCTCCATCGGCGGCATCGCGGGCTCCGGTCCGGTGAACTGGGCCTTCAAGAACTGGCCGACGCGGGTGAGCCCGGCCGCGAGGAGCCTGGGGCCCTTTCGGAGCAGGCGGTGCGTCGGCGAGCGCGCGTCGAGCTCGTCCCGAAAGGCTTCGATGAGCACGTCGGCCGGAATCGCGAGGCCTGCCGCGCGCTCTCCCACCTGGCGCAGCTCGTGACGGATCCGGCGCCGCAGTCTCTCCGGCTCTCCCGCCGAGGCATCGAGCGCGTCGGCCAGCATCATCAACTCCGCACGTGCGTTCGCCAGCGAGGCGGCAAGTGCGCGTGCCTTCAACCGCGCCACCGCTTCACGATCCCGGAGCACGCTCGCGAGCGGCGCCTGCCCCGGAACCGGTTGGGTGACGAGCAACGACCGCTCCGCTTCGACCTCGGGCTGGTGCGACGCGATCTCCCGGGCGACGGGCGCGTGTCCCACGTCCTGGACGAGCTTGTCGAGGTGGGACAGGGCGACCTCTTCCCGGACCGCCTCGTTGTAGAGGAGCGCGTAGGGCCGGCCGTGTCCGACGACGTCGCGGAGGAACGCGACGACCGCCGCGTTCTGGTAGGTGTGTCGCGATACCAGGAACAGCACCACGTCCGCGGTGACGAGGAGCGCCTCCGCCGCGCGACGGTTCGTCTGGTGGACGCTGTCGAAGTCCGGCGTGTCCATGAGCAGCACGCCTTCGGGAAGCGAGTCCGAGAGCACCAGGTACAACCGTCCGGGCGGTCCTGGTTCGGTCACCGGCGGAAGCTCGCCCGGAGCGACCTGGATGACTTCGTAGCGCTCTTCGATGAGGGTCCGCAGCGGGCCTTCCCACAAGGACGGGTGCGCCGCCGCGAGACACTGCTTGGTCAGCCCGCCTTCGGGCCTGGCCGGCGACAGCACTCGCCCGACGAGCGCGTTGAACACGCTCGACTTGCCCACGTTGTTCGGACCGGCGATCCCGATGATCAGCGTCGGGTGTGGCCCCCCGAGCCTCGGCAGCAGGTCGCGTCGGATCCGGTCGCCCAGCCTCTCCGCCACGATCCTCGCGTCAGCGGGCAGCACGTCCACCGGGGGGAGCGCCGAAAGCGCTTCTGTGAGGGCTTCGCGCAAGAGGCTATCTTCTCCGGTAAAAAGGTAGCCTGTCCCCTCGCCGGATGACGACCTTTCGATCTGTGCCTCCTACAGGATGCACGGTGAACCCCCAGGCCTCGGGCGCGGCAGCGAACGCCTGGAATTCGGCGTCGCTTCGAAGGGTTCGAAACCTCTCGAGCTCGGGCTCGAGGACGACCACCTGCACGTCATTCCGCCGGAGAAACGCCAGGATGCTCTCCCCTGGCCGTCTGTCTGACAGCGGCACGCGTTCGAAATCAGGTCCCAGATACGCGTCGTACCCGCCCTGAAGCTCGAAGATGTGGATCGGCTGATCGGGTCGAGCCGGAAGGGTCGATTTCAGATCGCTCAGTGCCTTCACCACCGCGAGGTTCGGGCGTGGCGCGATCGGCTCGGGGGACAGAGTGAGCGCGGGGGCGACCGCCAGGACGGCCATGATCATCGCCCAGGAGGGTGCGCTCCAGGTCTCCCGATCGGGTCCAGGGCGCGCCGATTCCGCCAGGCAGGCGACCGCAAACAGTGGGACGAACACGCCCTGCAGCACCAGATAGTGCTCGCGCGGGTAGATGAGCAGGGCCGAGAGTACGGCCGGTGCGAGGATCGCTCCGAGCGCGAGTCCTGACCGCTGCACCGTCGCGCGCGAAAGCGCTCCTCCCGGGCCAGGTCTCCGGCGCCACAGCGCAAGTCCCGCCGCACACAGGACGACCATGAGCGCGGTGAGTTGCACGGTTCGGGTGATCGTCCACGGACCGCGGTCGGGCCTCGCATCGCCGAAGCCGCGCGAGAACAGCCCCACCGACGCGACCGGATAGCGTGCGGCGTTGTGGCCGACATGAACGAGGAACGCCGCTGGATTCCGGAGGAACGCCTGACTGACCCCCTCGATCTCTCCGAACGATTGCTCCAGCACGTTCCCGCACTCAGCCCATGGATTGAGGGGGAGGGCGGAGCGTTCGACCTCTCCGAGCGCGTAGTGCTGGCAGAACGCGAACATGCGGCGACCAGTCGCATCGCCGAACGGGTTGCCGAATACCCCGAACAGCACGAGGACGGGAGTGGCGTAGCCGGCGAGCATCCATCGGCGGGCGGGCCATCCTCGGCGACGCGCCACAGACACCAGGAAAACGCCCGTGACTGCGACGAACGACACGAAGAACTCGGGGCGCGCGAACGAGGCGACGAGTAGACCGAGCCCCAGCGCCGCGCATGCAGCCGGAAACGTCCGGACCCACGTCGACGCGAACAGCGCGGCCAGGGTAACCCCCAACGCCAGCAGCGTCGGCCGGGGGCTTACATGCGGCGCGCCCGAGAGCAGGAACAGGAGCGCGCCCATCAGCGCCACTCCTGCCGGCGCTCCGAGCCGGCGCGCGCACCCGAAAATCAGCGCGCAGGAGAGCGTGACCAGCACCGTCTGGCTCGCGTAATAGGAAGCGATGGGCTCGAGCCCGAACCACGCGAGGGCGGCGTACCACGCGACGTAGAGCGGGCCCCATTCGGGATCGGGCAGCCCTCGTGAGGACAAGGAGCGCCCCTGCCTGAGGTAGTCGGCCTCGTCCCATGGCGCGAGGTCCAGCACGTCCTCGAGTCCACCGAGCAGCACGGCACACGCCAGGAGCAGTGCCGCCAGCGCCACGCCGTCGAGGAGCAGGAGATGGATTCGGCCACGCTCCATGGAGGGCGCGCGCTAGCACTCCGCGCGCACCCACCGCGACAGCCGCGATGCGCTGACGTTGACCCGGCTACAGCAGGGTCAGACCAGGCGCCACTGGGCTCGCAGGTGCTCGGACGCCTGACCCGGATGTTGCGCGGATGCTGGAGGAGGAGGCGCACCGCCAGCGCAAGCCGTTCAAGCAAGTGGTCAATGACGCCCTTCGGCGCGGCCTTGCAGCCCCTGCCTCGGCCAGAGGACGCCGACGTCGAGGCGCTGCTGCAGACCTTCCTGAGAGAAGCTCAAAAGCAGGTGACGTCCACGGCCAGGACCCTTGTGATCCGGGTGAAATCCCGCTCACGGGTCAGCAGTCGATGCCCATGTTCCGCCGCCGTCACCGCAATCAGCAGATCAACGAGGTGGGCTTGAACTCCCTGCCGAGCGAGCAGGAACCGCAATTCCGCAACCCGGTTCCACGCGTTTGGCCCAGGCTCCAGCCAACTCAGTGAGCGCAGAAGGACTGCCAGAGAGTCGAACAGCGCCTGCGTTCTTGCTCCCGACACGACTTCGGCAAAGACGGGGCCCGTCGTTGCTGCCGTACCTGCTTCGAGCAAGGGATCCACGCGCTCCCGGGCAGCAGCTTCTCCTCTGAAGAAATCCACCCAACAGGAAGTATCGACGAGGGTCGGCCTCACCTGGTGCGCGACTTCCGTGATCGGGTGAGATCGATATCGAGTTCCACTTTCCCTGCCAGTCCACGCAGTTCCTCGCGCCGGGCTTTTCGGATCAACTCCTCCAGACCGGCGATCACCGCGTCCCGCTTCGAATGCGCGCGACTCAACTTCACCGCCTCCTCCAGCAGATCGTCGGGAATGTCGATGGTGGTTCGCATGCAAAGAGCATAGAAATCGCGCATTTCGTATGCAATCCACGCCCGACGGCCGGCGGGTTGCATCTTCCCTGGTATGAGCTCGAGCTGATCTCGCGGGTGCGAACGCGCTTGTTCGGCGAGGTCACCGGCATCGAAGCGGTCCGCCCCGTGTCGGCGCAAAAGATGATCGAGCGCTTCAATGATCGCGGCGAACGAGTCGGTCGCCACGTGACTCGCGTCGCGCGCCGTGCCGGCCCCCTTTCGCGTGCACGAACTCCGAAGCTCCCGGAGCTTCGCCACCCCTCCAGGCGTCCTGGACACGTGCCGTTGCTGATCCGTCCGACCGCCTGGCCTGCCGCCTGGCCGACGGCCACGACCCCCACCCAGGAATAAGGTTTTGGGTATCGAGTCATCACACCATGGAGGGAGCTCAATGATGCTTGTTACCAATGCACGTCTGCGGGACCGCGAAGGTAGGTGGGACATTGATGTCGACAGCGGCACCATCGCGTCGATCACGCCGGCGAACGCGGCAGAGAAGCCCGAAGCCTCTGGGAGAGACGTTTTTGACGCCAACGGGCGACTGGTGAGCCCCCAGTTCGCGGAATCCCACATTCACCTGGATTACGCCAACACGGCCGGCAAGCCCCGCATCAACCAATCGGGGACGCTGTTCGAGGCCA
>JBAWAM010000607.1:0-8024 GCA_049589315.1 Myxococcaceae bacterium | reverse complement strand
CCCTCGACGTCGCCGCGGCCCTGCTCGTGGTCACCTGTCCCTGCGCCATCGGCATCGCCACGCCGCTTGCGTACGAGGTGGTGCAGTCGCGGATGCGCAAGCTCGGCTTCTACGTGCGGTCGCAGGCGCTCCTCGAGCGGCTCCCGCGCGTGCGCAAGATCCTGTTCGACAAGACGGGCACGCTCACCCTGGGGCGGCTGGAGCTGCAGGACCGGAGCGCCCTCGACGGGCTCCCGATCGAGGCGCGCGACATCGCCTATGATCTCACCGCGCGGAGCAACCACCCGGTGAGTCGCGCGCTCGCGGGTGCCCTGGCGAAGGCCGACGCCCGCTTCACCCCGGAGGCCCGGGTCAGGGAGCTCCCCGGCAAGGGGCTGGAGCTGGAGCGCGACGCGGTGCAGTGGCGGCTGGGCGCGCCGGCGTGGGCGCTGACCCATCCGATCGCGGAGCACCAGGGGGCCACGGTGCTCGCCCGGAACGGCGAGGCGATCGCCTCGTTCCGGCTGCGCGAATCGATCCGCCCGGACGCCCGCCGCGAGGTCGCCCTCCTGGCGCAGACGGGCCACGAGGTGTGGATCGTCTCCGGAGATTCGCAGGCCCGGGTGGACGCGATGGCCGAAGGCCTCGGGGTGCGCCCTGAGCGCGCGCTCGGCGGCCGCCGTCCGGAGCAGAAGGCGGAGGACGTGGCCCGGATCGACCGCGGCGACACGCTCTTTCTGGGAGACGGTGTGAACGACAGCCTCGCGTTCGAGCGCGCACTGTGCGCCGGGACGCCGGCGATCGACCGGCCGGTGATGCCCGGGAAGGCCCACTTCTTCCTGCTGGGCGAAGGGCTCGCCAGCATCCGCTCGTCGCTGGCGCTCGCGCGACGTCTGCGGACGGTGGTCACCCGCATCCTCGTGCTCGCCGCCGTCTACAATGTCCTCACCATCACAGCCTCGCTGAGCGGTCTCATGACGCCGGTGCGGGCTGCCATTGCCATGCCGGTGAGCTCTCTCACCGTGATTTTGCTCGCGGTCTTCAGCCTCCGCGAGCGTCCGCGCCGGGTCGTCACGCCCGTCGCCGCAAGTTCCCCCAGCGAGGTCCCCGCTTGAATGTCCTGGTCCTGCAGGTCTTCGTGAGCCTGATGCTCGTCGTGAGCTCGGTGCTCCTCTTCGCGTACAGCGTGCGTCACCGCGACTACGAGCACGCCGATCGCCTGTCCCTGTTCCCGCTCGAGGAAGAGCGGACGACGCCGGAAGCGTCGAAACCCGAGGTGGAATCGTGAAAGAGCAACGCATCGTCTATGACGACGCGCCCGTACGGTGGTTCATCTGGGCTGCAGTCGTCTTCGGCATCGTCGGCATGGCCGTCGGCGCCCTGATCGCATCGCAGCTCGCCTGGTGGCAGGCGAACCTGGGCATCCCGTACACGACCTTCTCCCGGCTGCGTCCGCTGCACACGAACGCGGTGATCTTCGCGTTCGTCGGCAACATGATGTTCGCGGGCATCTACTACTCCACCCAGCGACTGCTGAAGACGCGGCTCGCTTCGGATCTCCTCACCCGGATCCACTTCTGGGGCTGGCAGGCGATCATCGTGGCCGCGGCGATCACCCTGCCGCTCGGCCTCACCACCTCGAAGGAGTACGCCGAGCTGGAGTGGCCGATCGACGTCGCCGTCACCCTGATCTGGGTGGTCTTCGCCATCAACTTCTTCTGGACCCTGGCGAAGCGGAACGAGAAGAACCTCTACGTCGCGATCTGGTTCTACATCGCGACGATCGTCACGGTGGCGGTGCTGTACATCGTGAACTCGTTCGCGCTGCCGCTCGATGCCTTCAAGAGCTACTCGGCGTTTGCCGGCGTGCAGGACGCGCTGGTGCAGTGGTGGTACGGGCACAACGCGGTCGCGTTCTTCCTCACCACGCCGATCCTCGGCATCATGTACTACTTCCTGCCGAAGGCGGCGGAGCGGCCGGTCTACTCGTACCGCCTCTCGGTGATCCACTTCTGGGCGCTGATCTTCCTCTACATCTGGGCGGGGCCGCACCACCTGCTCAACACCGCGCTGCCTGAGTGGGCGCAGTCTCTGGGCATGGTGTTCAGCATCATGCTGTGGGCGCCGTCCTGGGGCGGCATGATCAACGGCCTGCTCACGCTGAAGGGTGCGTGGCACAAGCTGCGCACCGACCCGGTGCTCAAGTTCCTCATCGCCGGCCTCACCTTCTACGGCATGGCGACCTTCGAGGGCCCGCTGCTCTCGATCAAGTCGGTCAGCGCGCTGGGCCACTACACGGACTGGATCATCGGTCACGTGCACGTGGGCGCGCTGGGCTGGAACGGCTTCATGGCGGCCGGCATGTTCTACTGGCTCGTCCCCAGGCTGTACGGGACGAAGCTCCACTCCACGAAGGCTGCGGACACGCACTTCTGGATGGGGACGATCGGCATCCTGCTCTACGCGGTGGCGATGTGGATCTCCGGCATCAACCAGGGCCTGATGTGGCAGGCGACGAATCCGGACGGCTCGCTGATGTACCCGAACTTCGTCGAGACGCTCCTCGCGATCCGGCCGATGTACATCGTCCGCTTCGTCGGCGGATCGATGTACCTGCTCGGGTTCATCCTGATGGCCTGGAACCTCGTGAAGACGGCCCGCTCCGGCGCGGCGGTCAACGGCGAGGCCACCGTGGTGGTGGGTGCGCAGGACGAGGAGGCCGAGCTCCCCTCGCGCGTGCCGAACTGGGCGCGGGTGGTCTTCGGCCGTCCGCTGGTGCTCGCCGTCGCGATCCTCGTCCCGACGATCATGCTGGGCTGGGCGAAGCCGTTCCGCTCCGTGGTGCTGATGGGCGTCATCATCGTGCTGGCGGAGGTCGCCTTCATCGTCGCCAGACGGGACAAGGCGGCGGGGCGCCCTTCGTGGTTCGCGCTGATCGAGCGCAAGCCGTTCGCCTTCACCGTGCTCACGATCATCGCCATCCTGGTCGGCGGCGTCGCCGAGTTGCTCCCGACCATTGTGGTCAAGCAGGCGGTTCCGAGGACCGGTGAGGCGCAGCAGCCGTACTCGCCGCTCGAGCTGGAGGGCCGTGACCTCTACGTCCGCGAAGGTTGCTACACCTGCCACTCGCAGATGATCCGCCCGTTCGCGGCGGAGACGCAGCGCTACGGCGCGGTCTCCCGCGCGGAGGAGTTCATCTACGACCGGCCGTTCCAGTGGGGCAGCAAGCGCACCGGGCCAGATCTCCACCGCGTGGGTGGGAAGTACCCGGACCTCTGGCACTACCAGCACCTCGTGGATCCGCGGGCGACCAGCCCCGGCTCGAACATGCCGTCCTTCGCCTGGCTGGAAGAGGGCCGGATCAAGCCGAAGAAGTCGCCGGACAAGCTCCAGCTCATGCAGAAGCTCGGCGTCCCCTATACCAACGAGGACATCGACGGCGCCGAGGCCCGGCTGAAGGCGCAGGCGGAGACGGTCACCGCCAACCTCGCCTCCCAGGGTGTGAAGCTCAGCTGGGACAGCGAGATGGTGGCGATGATCGCGTACCTGCAGCGGCTCGGCCGGGGACCGCAGGACATCCCGGCAGGTGAGGCGCCCACGGCGTCCGCACAGCCGGTCCTGGATGGCGCTCCGACCGGAGGGACCCACTGATGAAACAGCAATTCTACGAAGGCATGGATCTGACGTTCCTGCCCCTCTTCACGCTCGTGCTGTTCGTGTCGGTCTTCCTGATCGCAATCGTCCGCATGTTCGTGTTCCGCCGCGCCGAGCACTTCGACAACCTGGCCCGTCTGCCGATCGAGGACGGCGAGGTCCATCCCGCTGAGGTCCGACATGAGTGAAGCGAAGGAGAACGGGACGGAGACGCCCCACGTCCATCACGTCTTCGACGGGATCGTCGAGCACGACAACCGGCTTCCCAACTGGTGGCTTGGGATCCTGTGGGGGACGATGCTGTTCGCGTTCGCCTACTGGTTCTACTACCACCCGTCCGGGTACGGCACCGACCAGATGGAGCGGTACGAGGCGGAGGTCGCCGAGCTCAAGGCGCTGCAGGAGAAGAACGCGCCGAAGGTCGACGACGCCGCGCTGGCCGCGCTGGTGACGGAGACGCCGGTGGTGGAGCAGGGCAAGCAGCTCTTCGCGCAGCAGTGCGCCGCGTGCCACGCCACCCAGGGCCAGGGCCTGATTGGCCCGAACCTGACCGACAGGTTCTGGCTGCACGGTGCGAAACCCATCGACATCCACAAGACGATCGCGGACGGCGTGGTCGCCAAGGGCATGCCCGCGTGGGCGCCGACGCTCGGCGCCGACCGGGTCAAACAGCTCACCGCCTACGTGCTGACGCTGAAGGGCACCAACGTCCCGGGGAAGGAACCCCAGGGCGAGGCGATGGAGTAGGGAAGGAGAGACGTCGTGTCGAAACCAGTGCAGGGTCCCCAGATCGATCAGCTCTCCTCGATCCACGCAGACGGGTCGCGGAAGACGATCCACCCGGGGGATGTGAGGGGAAGGTGGACCAACCGGCGGAGCGCGGTGTTCGCGGTGCTCATCGCGATCTACGTGGCGCTGCCCCTGGTGAGGGTGAACGGTCACCCCGCGGTGCACCTGGACATTGCGGCACGACGTTTCTACCTGTTCGGCGGCACGTTCAACGCCCAGGACTTCTGGATCATGGTGTTTCTCGTCACCGGTCTGGGGTTCAGCCTGCTCTTCGCCACGGCGTGGCTGGGGCGGGTGTGGTGTGGCTGGGCGTGTCCGCAGACGGTGTTCCTGGAGGGCGTGTACCGTCGCATCGAGCGGTTGATCGACGGTCCCCGCGAGCGGCGGCTCAAGACCGCCGCAGGGCCATGGACTGCCGGCCGGGTGGGGCGCGCGGTGCTCAAGCACGGCGCGTTCTTGATCATCTCATGGCTCCTCGCCCACGTGGCCTTGGCGCTCTTCCTGTCGGTGAAGGACCTCGCCAACATGATGATCCACGGTCCAGCAGGTCACGAGGCCGCCTTCACCTGGGCGGTGGTGACGACGGGCCTGCTGTACTTCAACTTCGCGTGGTTCCGTGAGCAGCTCTGCGTGATCGTCTGCCCCTACGGCCGGCTCCAGTCGGCCATGACCGATCGCGACTCGTTGATCGTCGGTTACGACGCTGCGCGCGGCGAGCCCCGAGGCCGGATGGTGAAGGGCCAGGCGGCGGGCGTGAAGGGCGACTGCGTGGACTGCATGCGCTGCGTCCAGGTCTGCCCGACCGGGATCGACATCCGCAATGGGCTCCAGCTGGAGTGCCTGGCCTGTGCCCAGTGCGTCGACGCCTGCGACGAGGTGATGACGAAGATCGGGCGGCCGACCGGCCTCATCCGCTACGACTCGCTGAACGGCCTGTCGAAGGAGAAGAAGCGCGTCCTCCGCCCGAGACTGCTGGCGTACGGCGGCTTCCTCGCGGTCGCGGGCATCGCGGCCACGCTGGCGCTGACCTTGCGCACGCCGTTCGAGGCCAACCTGCTCCGGTTCCAGGGCGCGCCCTTCGTGGTGGACAACGGGACGATCCGCAACCAGTACGAGCTGCACCTGGTGAACAAGAACCCCGAGGAGGCGACCTTCAGGATCGAAGTGGAAGGGCGTGACGGGATGCAGGTGTTGGTCCCCCAGAAGGAGATCACGCTCGGCTCCCTGGAGAGCCACCGGGTCCCGCTCTTCGTCACCGTGGACAAGGCGAGCTGGACGCAGCCGTTCCACGTCAAGGTCGAGGTGGAGGACCAGACCTCGGGCCAGGAAAAACACATGGAGGCGCGGTTCCTCGGACCGCGCACGCAGGGACAACCATGAATGCGATGCTGCTGGCCAAATACGATCGCCCCGGACCTCGCTACACGAGCTATCCGACCGCCCCCGAATGGACCGACA
This sequence comes from Myxococcaceae bacterium, assembly GCA_049589315.1. GTDB lineage: Bacteria > Myxococcota > Myxococcia > Myxococcales > Myxococcaceae > JBAWAM01. The sequence goes on along the minus strand of JBAWAM010000607.1, from coordinate 2,144 downwards.
CGTTCGGCCCCGCGGACTACGGTCGTCACCTCGAGCTCGCCTCACGACGTCCCGATGAGCCGCTCTCCCTCTACGTCCACCTGCCGTTCTGCAAGAGCCTGTGCTGGTACTGCGGCTGCAACGTGGTCATCTCGAAGGACCAGGCCGCGGCCGACCAGTACCTGGACCACGTCGAAATGGAGATGGATCTGGCGAAGGCGAGGCTGGGTGAGCGCCGTGGGGTGGGGCAGATCCACTGGGGCGGCGGGACGCCCACGTTCCTCACCCTCGCGCAGATCGAGCGGCTGTGGAACATGATCACCTCGCGCTTCGAGCTCCGGCCGGGTGCGGAGGTGGCGATCGAGATCCACCCGGCGATCACCACGCGCGAACAGCTCGCGCTGCTGCGCCGCCTCGGCTTCAACCGGATCTCCATGGGCCTGCAGGACTTCGATCCGATGGTGCAGCAGGCCACCAACCGCATCCAGACCCCGGAGCAGACGAAGGCGCTGCTGGACTACGCCCGAGATCTCGGGTTCTCCGGCATCAACTTCGATCTCATCTACGGACTGCCGCATCAGACGCCGGAGCGCTGGGCGAAGACGCTCGATCTTGTGCTGGGGATGCGCCCGGATCGCCTCGCGGTCTACTCCTTCGCGTTCATGCCGGAGGTGCTCAAGCACCAGAAGCGCATGCCGGCGGAGGCCGTTCCGTCCCAGCCGGTGAAGCTGTCCCTCTTCGAGATGACCCGCCAGGCGTTCATCGGCGCGGGCTACCTGCCGATCGGGATGGATCACTTCGCCGTGCCCGAGGACGAGCTGGCGCGGGCCCAGGTGGAGCGGCGGCTCGGTCGCAACTTCCAGGGCTACACCGTCGTCGCCGCGGCGGACGTGGTCGCCTTCGGCGCGACCGGGATCAGCGACGTGGCGGGCGCGTACGCGCAGAACGTCCGCGCCCTGCCGCGTTACTACGAGCGGGTCGCGCGCGGTGAGTTCGCCACCGAGCGGGGCATCTCGCTCACCGAGGACGATTCCGCGCGGCGCAGGGTAATACAGCAGGTGATGTGCAACTTCTGGGCGGATCTCGGCGGCCACTTCGGGGAGGAGCGCGAAGCGCTGCGCGAGCTCGAGGGCGATGGGCTGGTGCGGCTGGAGGGCGAGACGGTGGAGGTGACCCCCGTCGGGCAGCTCTTCGTCCGCAATGTGGCGATGGTCTTCGACCGGCGGCTCCGGGAGAGCGGGCGCGCGCGCTTCTCGAGGACCGTGTAATGGACCCGATCGAGCTCCTTCGTCAGGAACACCGCGACATCGGACGGGTGCTCGACAGGTTGGAGCAGGCCATCTCGGCCGCAAGGAGGGGCGCGCAGGTGAACGTGGTGCTGTTCGACAGGGTCGCGGAGTTCCTGCGCAAGCACGTCGAATCGAACCACCACCTGAAGGAGAACGCGCTCCATGGGATGCTGCGCCAGGCGGGCATCTCCTCCCAGAACCGGGTGATGGGTCAGCTCAACGACGAGCACGCGCTCGGGCGGGAGATGACCGAGGAGCTGCGGCGGACGAGCCGCGCCGTCTTGCGCGGCGAGCTGGAGCTCGAGGCGCTGATGGCATCGGCAGAGGCGTACATCCGGATGCACCGGCTGCACACGCAGATGGAGGAGCGCGAGCTCCTGCCGACCGCGCAGCGGCTGCTTGGCCCCGAGGCCATGTCGCGCGTCTGGGCGCGCTTTGCCCGGATCGAAGGCCGGGGCGGTTCGATGGCCGATGCGGCGGCCGCCCTGGGCCTCGCCTTCGGGACCGAGGTCCGGAGGTGACGGCGCAGACGCCCCCCTGGGTCACGCCGCTCGATCTCCGGTTTCTCGCGCTGGGACTTGGATTGTCCCTCGTCGGTGGCACCGCGCTGGGCGCCGCGCATCTCCTGTGGGTGTACGGGCTGCAGATCCCGTCGCCGCAGACGCACGTCCAGGCACACGCGCACGCCCAGGTGTTCGGGTTCATCGGCGGGTTCATCGCCGGGTTCGGCTACCACCTGCTCCCGCGGTTCGTCCGCCGGCCTCTGCCGTTTCCGCGGCTGGCGCGCGCGAGCTTCTGGCTGCTCGGCGGCGGCGCCGTGCTCCACTTCCTGGGACAGCCGGCGACGCGCTGGGCCCCGGGCTACTGGCTGATGGC
>JBAWAM010000606.1:0-8844 GCA_049589315.1 Myxococcaceae bacterium | reverse complement strand
GGATTGACGCCTTCCGTGAGGGGCAGGGGCCGGGAGGCTTCGATGCGGGCGAGAGGAAACGAGGCGACCTCCTCGGCGGTGATGGAGAGATCCTTCGCGGCCAGCGCGAGGTACTCCTTCTCCTCCCGGTTGAGCGCCTGCAGGGCGCGCGCGTCGAACGCGGCGAGCCGGCACCGCGCGAAGTAGTCGTCGAGCTTGGGCTTCAGCGCCCGGAGCGCTTCGGCCGCGGGGGCGGTCTTGTCTCCCAGGGGGAGGATCTCCGGGGTCGCCTTCGCCTTGTCGAGCCAGGCCGCGTAGGCCTGCAGATCGGTGAAGAACGCCTCGATCTTCGCGGCCGTGATGCCCGACTTGCCGCTCAGATCCTTCTCGCCGCCGACCGACGCGAGCACGTCCTGGATGCACGCGCGCAGAGCATCATCCGGCGCCGCCTCAGGAGGAACGATGCCGTCGCCGTTCATCAGCGACTGCTCGAAGGCCTTCGCCGCGTTCGTTGCATCCTCCACCGTGAGAGCGGTGGCCTCCGACTTGCCCAGGCTCTGCAGCACCGTGCGCGCGGCCTCGAGCAGCGCCTTGCCTTCGGGGACGTCCTCGCGGATGCCGGCGAGCGGAAGCTCCGAGCGTCCTTCGAGCAGGTCATCGGGGTTCTTTAGCAGGCCGACCGTCCAGCTCCCGGCCGAGATGATGTCCGGGGCGCGGATGCGTCCGTCCCTGTCGCCATCGACGAGCTCCAGCGTTCGGGCATCGAACTCCAGCCCGGTGGTCGGGCACGCGAGCGCGAGCCAGAGCTTCTGGTCCAGCTCGGCCAACGCGCCGAGGTCTGCGCCTGAGTCCAGACGGGGCTGGTCAAAGCCCCCTGCTCGGAAGAAGGTCCACTTGTGTTCGCCGGCCATAGGGGAGCGCACATACCACGACCCCTTTCGCGAAGCCCCGCCTGGCCGTTCAGCATTCCTCCGAGCGTTCAGCGCCTCGATGAGCCTGGCCGCACTCCGAAGCTCAAGAGCTCCGTGCTGTGTTCGAGCGCGTGGGCGACGTCGAGCAGAGCCCGGGAGACATCAGGGTCGAGCTCCGTCGCCAACGCCCTGAGCGCCGCCGCGGTCCCGTGCGGATCCTCCTCGAACGTCGCGAGTGCGGCGAGCGCCCGTTGCACGGCCGGACTTTCTGGGCCGACCCGCAGCGCGAGGGCGCGCAGGCTGAACAAGGTGTGCCCCAGATTCAACACCGCCACCAATCCGCCGGGGAAACGGCTCTGAAGCAGTCCTGCCCGACTCAGATGGAGGGTCAAGCGCAGGATCTGCCGCGAGGTCTGGGCGTGCCACTCCCTCGCGTCGGGGGCCCGCTGCCGCTCGAGCAGTCGGCGGAGATCGCGTCGGATGAGACGCGCGGCCTCCACGGCCCTTCCGCCAGTGGGGCGCACCAGCATCCACGCCGGGGCGACCAGGAGCGCTGCGGACACGAGCGCCGCCGAGCTGGTGAGAATGGCGGTCCGATCCGTGATCGCCGGCAACACCGCCTGGCTCGCCATGAGGAAACCCATGTTCATGTCGATCGCCGGGATCGCCGTGCGCTTCGCCGCGCGCGCGAAGCCGCCCAGCAGCAGGAACGGGGCGATCGAGAGCACCAGCTCGGTCGTGGTGGTGATCGTCGGCTGGATCCAGAGGCGGTAGCCGGTGGCCACGGTCACGCCGATGAGGATGCCCGTCAGCAGCTTCGGCGCAATGATTTGTGGCTGCGGCATCGAGCCCAGCACCATGGTGAAGATGGCGACGCCCATCGCCACCATGGTCGCGTCCGGCAGGCCCGAAGCGTAGCTGAGCGAGGAGGTCACGAAGGTCGTGATGCCGGCCACCAGCCCGATTCGCCGGGCCTGGGTCCACTCCTGGTGTGGCGCCAGCAGCGGGATCCTCGAGCCGAAGGAGCGGGCCACGGCGCGGGCGGGCGTGGCGAACAGCGCGGCTTCGGTCTCGACCAGGTGTCCGAGCACGCGGAACAGCCGCTGCATCACGGGATCGTCGCTGTTCCCGAGCGCGATGATCCACGCATCGGAACCCGCGGGCGGTGCGCTCGAACGGAGGCGGGTGGCCAAATGCTCGAGCTGGTCGGGCAGCTCCGGCGGGAGGGGTTCGCCTCGGAGCTTGCGGCCCTGCAGGGCCACCCCCGAGGCCATCACCGACAGCGAGGCCACGACCAGGGAGTCGACATGGCGAAGCTGTCGATAGCCCTCGAACGAACCCGCGCTGACCATCCGCGCCGTATTCTCGACATCGCTTATCTCGGCGAGCAGCCGGCGTTCGGCCGGGTGCCCCTTCTCTCCCCCCTCGCCTCGCGCCAGTGAGGCGGCATAGGCGACCGCATCACCCGAGAGCCGACGCACGCGCTGGTAGAGCTCCTTGCGCGGAGACTTCGGCGTCAGAAGACCGGTGATCAGCGTGACCATCACCACCCCGATCAGCGTGCACTCGACCCGTGCGACCGCCAGGTCCAGCGACTTCTCCGGGGAGAACACCGACGTGATCACCACGATGGCCGCGCTGATGCCGGACAGCAGCGCGCCATAGAAATGCACCCCGCGCAGCATCCGGGTCAGGCCTGCATTGACGGCGACCCAGACTGCGAGCGCCGCGAGCTGCAGATACGGGGAGATCTCGAGGTGCAGAATCCCGAAGCCGACGATGGCGCCGCCGAGCGTGCCCATCACCCGGAATACAGCGCGCTCCAGGAGCTGCCCGCGCGAGGGCTGCGCGACCACCCAGATCGGCATCGCCGCCCAGAAGGCGTTCTGGATGTGCAACACCGACGCGAATGCGAACGCGAGCCACGCCGCCAGGGCGAGCCGGAGCGCATGCCCCACCCCCGCGCGATCCAGGCCTATCCACTCGCTGAAGCGCCGCATCGCCGGACTCTCTCTCAAGCCCGAGGAGAACGATGCTTCGCCTGATCATCAGTGTTGTGTGCGCGCTGGTCTTGATCGGACGCGAGGTCGAGTTCGACGTCTCGATCACGACCAGATGGGCCCGCCCGCGCGATCCGGAGATGCAGTGGGCCTGTCACGTCCCGCTCCCCTTGCCGCGCGCAGGAGAAGCGGCCTCAGACCGGTTGGAGCTGGACCTCGACGGCCGTGAAGAACGGACACGCACAGCACGCGTTCGTGCTCATCCCGGAGTTCGGTATGGCCGGAATCCAGGAGCGCGGATGACGACGGGAACCTGGCCCGACCGCTCACGCGGGGCGCTCTCACGTCATCTCCAGACCTTCGACGCTCACCCCTGATACCGGGCCACCCGTGAACGCATCGCGGACCACGACGCGCGCGGCGACGGGCGCACATTGCGAGCACTCGACACCCGCACACTCGGGCACCCGCTCTCGCGCAGGAGGAGCGCCGCCGAGACCGCCGCAACCCAGCCACAGAGCCACCGCGAACATCGACCCAACGGTTTGCGCATGGGGACCCTCCAGCAGGAAACTCCCGCAGAAGGTGGCTGAGAAGACGCGGCCTGCAAGGAGGGGCTCCGGGAATTGGTCACTCCCAGACGTCCTCCTCACCCCGCTCGAGCTCGTCCGCAGACTCGCCACCAACGGCGTCGCCTGGAGATGCTCGCGACCCTTCCGTGTCCACATTGCGCGGTGGCATTCGGCCGTCTGCCGGCATCCACCGCTAAAGCGGCTAGGCAGGCAACCGCTCAGTCCTCACCGGGGACATTGTGGTCTCAAGAGACTACATTGCGATCATGAAGACCGCGGGTATACGCGAGTTCAAGGCGCAGCTGAGTCTGTACCTCAGAGAGGTTCAGGCAGGGACCACCATCCTGGTGACGGACCGAGGCCGAGTTGTCGCCGAGGTACGACCTCCGGGGACAACCACAGCGAGTTTGAGTCCCGAGGAGATCCGCTACCAGCAGGCGATAGAAGACGGCCTGGTCCGGCCAGCCACGCTGAAACCCGAGCTCTTTCGGCAGCGATGGGCGAGTTTCAAGGGGCTCGGACTACCCCGAGGTACTGCGCAGGAACTGCTGGATGCGGACCGACAGGAGTAACCGGTCGACGGAACGGACATGAGCCAACGGGCGCTGTACGTCGAGACAAGCGCAATTCTGCGGGGGCTGCTCGAAGGTGACGAAGGAGTGCTCAAGCTGATCCAGAGCGAGCTTGTTCGGGTCACTTCCGCGATCACCATCGTCGAAATAGAGCGCGCGCTGCGTCGCGCTACACGAGAGGGCCGGGTGAACGCGGCCCAGGTCCGAGAGGCACGCCGCTGGGTGCGAGAATTCCGCGATTCCTGCGATGTCATTGCAGTGGAGGACATGGTGCTCGAGCGCGCTTCCCGGGACTTCGAAGTCGAGCCTGTGCGCACGCTGGATGCACTTCACATCGCGTCCGCACTTCTGTGGGAGGAGAGATTGGGCGCGCTCGCGATCGCTTCCTTCGACAAGCGCGTACGCGACAACGCCACCGCGCACGGAATGGACGTATTGCCGCAAGTGCTTTGAACACACCTTGTGCTTGCCGCGTTACTCGATCCGCTCGAGCACCAACGGAGGCAGCTTCGGCGCGGTCGGTCCAATCCGGTACGCGTTCCGGCACGAAGCCAACGCCGGGCTGGATCACGCCGTCGACGCGCTCGCGACCGGCGCCGAGCGCCACCGCGGTCAGGCCGACGTGACGGCTACGTACTGACGGGCCGTCAAGCTTGATGACGGTGCCTCGCTCCAGGATGCGATCGACGATCGCATCGCCGAGGTCAGGATCATGCAGCACCTTCCCCCAGGCGTTGAGGGGCTTGTTGGTCGTGAAGACCATTGAGCGCCGCTTGAGACGCCGCTCGTTCTCCATGAGGAAAAGAAGGTTCGCCGCGTCGCTTCCTTACGCGAGGTAACCCATCTCGTCGATCACCAGCACACTGGGGGACACCCACTCGGTCAGCGCGTCGCGCAGCTCTCCGCGCTGGCTGGCCTGAGACAGTGCATCGATGAGCCCAGCAGCGGTGACAAAGCGCGCGGCGAAGCCGTTCTAGATCGCGCGATACCCGAGCGCGTTCGCGAGGTGGAGACGCCGGAGGAGCGCGTCCATGTCGACGGAGTTGATCATTCCGCCACCTCCTCACCGGCCATCACGGGCCTGCTCATGCGCTCGTGTTCCCCCAGGAGTTGGGCCACGTACTCGGCGCCAGGAACGCCAACAGCGTTTGCGCGACGAATGGCATCGAGCACGGCCGTGTCGCCGTGGAGCTGCATCAGTTCATGCAGGCGCTCGACGCCTCGAGCACGGTTTTCACAGAGTGAGCGGCGGTAGCTGAAAGACCGGAATTACCGTCACAGCGAGACGTGCTAGAAAGCGCGCCATGCATCTCCTGCATCGGGTTCAAGCGCTCGCGTTGCTGGTCGTTTCCCTCGTGCTGGTGTCCTGCTCGGGCGGGGAGGGGTGGGAGGAGGCCTGCGCCTCGGTGGACTGCGGTCCCGGCCGGTGCGTCTACGACGGACGACAGCCGGCGTGCCTATGTGATGAAGGCTTCAGCGCACAGGGCCTGACCTGCGCGGCGGAGCTGGACGACCCCTGTGCGCCGAACCCCTGCGTGGAGCAGGGGCGCACGCGCTGCGTGGCTGAGGGAGAGCAGGCGCGCTGCGAATGCGACGAAGGTCGCGTGGACGTGAAGGGCGCGTGTGTCGATGCCGCCGCCTGCAATCCGAATCCCTGCACCGCGCACTTCCAGACCGTGTGCATTCCGGAGGGAGGCACATACACCTGCGTGTGCGATCCGGGCCACGAGCCGACGGAGTCGGGCTGCAACCCCATCTCCACGTTCGACTGCAGCGTCCGGCACGCCAGCGGCAACCCCGACGCCTTCGAGCCCGACGAGTGCCCGGACAACGCACAGCAGCTCGTGCCGGACGGCGTGCCCGTGACGGGGCACAGCATCTCCCCCGCAGGGGATGTGGACTGGTACCGGATCCTTCCCCAGCCCGGCCACATCTACGAAGTGGTGGTCTCCGCGAGCTCCAACTTCCAGCTGTATGGCGACGCCTTTGATTCGAACGCGGCCACGCCGTTGGGGAGCGATCACCGCGGTGGCACCCGGCTGTCGATGCGGTTCAAGGCGCGCGGTAGGGCGCCGGTGTTCGCGCGCATCCGTGCGCTGAAGGGCACAGCCAGCGGTACGTACCTGGTCTCACTTTTCGACCGCGGGGTGGACGACTACGCCGACAATCTGGAGACCGCGCTCGAGTTCCAGGCCGGCTCGGAGCTGGGCGGTGCGATCCAGTTCGACCAGGACGTGGATGTCTTCGCGTTTGCAGTGCAGCCAGGAACACAGCACGCGTTCAGCGTGAGGAGCGCGGAGGGGGAAGTCTCGGTCGAGCTGCTCGATGGCGCCGGGATGCTGAAGCAGTCCCATCGCGGCACCGACATGGAGTTCACCTGGCGCGCGAATCAAGACAAGGCGTTCCTCCGCATCCGGAGCGCTTCGCCGGGTGCGCTGGTCGGCTACGAGATCCTGAACGACAGCATGGGCCCGGACGATCATGGGGACAGCCCTGCAGACGCGACCGCGGTCGCGCCCGGCCCGAACACAGTCGCGATGACCCTGGAGCGCGCCGGTGACCAGGATCTGCTCTCGTTCGAAGTGACCGCCGGGAACGTGTACGCCGTGACGTGCACGCCCCGTCCCAACGGGCAGGGTGACGCGCTCGTCGCGCTGCTGGATGAGAGCGGAACCGTGCTCTCGAGCGACAACGTCTACTCCTATGCGACGTACGTGGCAGCGGAAGCGCCCGCGACGGGCAGGCTCTACCTGCGACTTGGCTGGTATTACTCCTCGGACGCTGTGATGGCGTCGTTCGGGTGCAAGGTGGAGGACCTGGGCCCGGAGGACCACGGCGACACCTGGGCGACGGCGACCCCAGTGTCCGTCGGCATCGGGGGCGGATTCGGGCGCCTCGAGGTCCGCGGTGACGCGGACGTGTTCTCGTTCACGGCGGCTGCGAATCACGTCTACCGCTTCAACTGCACCGTCAGCAGCTCGGATTGCAACGTCCGCTTCCTGAGCGCCGGCGGCACCCAGGTCGGCACCGGAAACACCTTCGAGGTCGGCCCGACGGGCGCCACGCTGTTCGTCCAGGTGACGTCCAGCTACAGCTTCGGGCCCGGCGTGAGCTACTCGTACTCGCTCGAAGATCTCGGACTGGACGACCATGGCGATTCGGTGTTCGCGGCCACCGCCATCACCGTGGGAGCGTCACCGGGCTCCGCGGTGCTGGAGAGTCCTCAGGACAAGGACACCTTCTCGTTCACAGCCACCGCGAACCACATCTACCGCTTCAGCTGCTCACTGGTAGGAGGCGCGACGGGATCCTGCGGGCTCAAGATCTTCGGACCCACCGGAGCCGTGCTCGCGACCACGGATACCTTCAGCTCCAACAACGGCCTGACGACCCTCGCCTGGGAGCTGCCGACGACAGACACCTACTTCGTCGAGGTCTCCCTCGCCTCATACTCGACGGGCTTCGCGCACTACGCGTTCTCGCTGGTCGACCTCGGGGTCGATGACCACGGTGACGATTCAGCCAGCGCGACACCGATCTCCGTTGGAAGCAGTGGCACCGGTACGCTGGAGTTCAAGGGGGATGTCGACGCGTACGCGTTCGCAGCGACGGGTGGCCACGTCTACAAGTTCACCTGTGCCCGCGGTACGGTCACCGAGTGCGCATTCCGGCTGAAGGATGCGACCGGGACGGTGCTCACCTCGGTGAGCGGCAGCAGCAGCACCAGCACAGTCTCGACCTCCTGGGAGGCGACGGCCGACGCGACGCTGATCGTCGAGCTGGGAACGGGCTCCTACTACGATCGCCACGAAGGCACCTACAGCTGGACCCTCGGCGACGTCGGGACCGACGACCACGGTGACCTCCCCTCGACGGCGACTCCCGTGACACTCCCGATGAGCACGGGCCAGGGAATGCTGGAGTCGGTCGGTGACGTCGACGCGTTCGCCTTCACCGCGGTGGCGGGTCACATCTACCGCGCCAGCTGCATCCGGCCGCTTTCCAACGACGACTGCAGGGTTCGGTTGAAGGATCCAACCGGGAGCGAAGTCGGGAACTCCTATGGCTTTGCTTCGACGGCCGCCTTCGTCACTCCCACAGCGGGTACCTGGACGGTGGAGGTCTTCACGCCCTATTCCGGGAACGCCGCATTCGGTCCCTACACGTACTTGATCGAAGACCTCGGTGTGGACGACCACGGCGACAGCCCCCTTGCGGCCACCATCGTCCAGGTCGGTGACAGCACCTCCGGCAACATCCAGTACAGCAGCGACGCGGACGCGTTCACGTTCACTGCCGTACCGGGTCACCTGTACGTCGCCACGTGTACGGGTCAGCAGCCGGGTGGGTTGCAGTCGTGCGAGGTCGCGACGCTTCAGCCCAATGGTGTCGTCAGAGCCGCGGAGCACGGCCAGATCGGCTGGAAGGCGAGCACCGGAGCCCAATACGTGAGGGTTCGCCCGTACAGCTCATCGTCGAGCGGCGCCTACACCCTGACGATCACCGACGTGGGGCTCGACGACCACGGAGACTCGCATCAGACCGCCACCGCGATTCAGCTGGTCGGCTCGGCGGTCAGCGGCGTTCTGGAGATCGCCTCTGATGTGGACGTCTTCTCCGTGTCCCTCAGCGCGGGGTCCCACACCGCGACGCTCAGCGCGTCGAGCTACGCCGAGCTGACCGTGTATTCGACCCATGGCTCCTCCGTGCTCGGGAGAGGTTCGGGGAGCGTCACGTTCACTGCCCCGACCGTCGGCACCTACTACATGACGGTGAACGACTGGGCCGAACGGGCAGCGGGCGTCACCTA
>JBAWAM010000605.1:0-8311 GCA_049589315.1 Myxococcaceae bacterium | reverse complement strand
ATGGGGGAGCCGGCGTCACGGGAGCGACCGTGAACGCGCTGGCCCAGAGCGGCCAGGAGCTGGCGGGCGTTGTGGTAGTCGCCGCGGTACAGGAGCGCCTCTCCGGAGCGGATCCGCTTCAGCGCGTCCTCGGCGCGGGTGCGGTCGTCGACCACCGTCACGCGCTGCGGCGGGGGCGTCCCCGACTCCGAGCGCCAGCGCGCCTCGTGCATCTCTCCGTGCTCCTGCCAGCGCACGGTGGGCAGCCCGTCGACCATGGGCCGCGCCATATCCGAACCGGGCGCGGCGGCACAGGTTAGAGTGCTCCTGCGTGCGTTCCCGGACCGAACCTGATCTCCCTGGCCGATGTCGCCGCTGCTACGTGAAAGAGCAGTGGTGCCTCTGCCCCGACGTGCCGCGCGTCGAGGCGCACACGGAGGTCCTGGTCCTGCGCCACGGCTTCGAGTCGCACAAGAGCACCAACACCACGCGGATCGCGGCCCTGGCGCTCCCCTCGCTGCGCGTCGTGGAGTACGACCCTGGGGCCCCGCCCGATGTCGAGGCGCTGGTGGCGGATGCGGCGCCGGCGTGGCTGCTGTATCCCGGAAGCGGCGCCGAGCCCGTGATCCCGGAGGGCCAGCCCCGGACGCTGGTCGTGCTGGACGGGACCTGGACCCAGACGCGGAAGATGGCCCACAAGCACCCGGCGCTGCTGCGGCTTCCGCGGCTCTCGTTGCCGCCCGGCACGCTGCCGGTTCGTCGGCTTCGCGAGGCCCCGTCGGCCGATGCGCGCTCGACGCTTGAGGCGATCGCGGATGCACTCGGGGTCATCGAAGGTCCCGGCGTGTCGGCCCCGTTGCACGCGCTGCACGCGACGATGGTGGAGCGGGTCCTCGCCGCGCGCGGGATGCGCTGACCGAGCTTCCCATCGCGGGCCAGCGCCCACCGAAGTCGGATGGGAAATGAGAGGGTCCACTGACGATACGGGGCGGGTGGAAGCACCACGTCCACCAGGTGCGCGCCGACATCCGCGGAGCGACGCGCGCAGCAGGAGGGACACACGCCCCGCCGCTTGCAGGAGAACGCGACGAGGAGTTCATCGCCGCAGCCGAGATAATCCTCGAACTGCTGTCCTCCGGTTCGATCAGGAGATGGAGTTCGGGGGCCGCATGCGACGGGCCGCGCGGACCATGGCCCTGATCGCCGCCATCCCGGTTGCGCTTTGCAGCGCCCCGCCCGGACAGGAATCTTCGGCTTGAACCTCCCGTTCTCCGCCTTAGACTGACACCGCCCTTACTTCCCCGGTGGATGTGTGGGCCCGGACGAGGTGCGCCGTACCCGGTCAGGACAAGACGACGCCAACAGAGAGGTGACTGTCATGGCGTGGGTTCTGCTCGTGATCGCGGGTGTTCTGGAAGTCGTCTGGGCCATCGGCCTCAAATACACACAGGGCTTCACCCGACTGGGCCCCAGCGTGCTCACCATCGCCGCGATCGTCGTGAGCATGGGCCTGCTGGGCATCGCCGCGCGCACCCTCCCCATCGGCACCGCCTACGGGGTGTGGGTCGGAATCGGCGCGGTGGGAGCGGCGGTGATGGGGATGGTCCTGTTCGGTGAGCCCGCCTCCCCGGGCCGACTGTTCTTCCTCACGATGCTCGTGGGCTCGATCATCGGCCTCAAGGTGACTTCCGCCTAGCCACGGACACAGGCGGCGCTCAGGCCAGTTGCCGGATTGGGCCTCCCAGGAGTGACCAACTCCGGGTCCCGTATCGCTCGATCACCTGCTTCTCGATCGCGCTGAGGTCGAGCTCGCGGACCTTCTGCAGCCTGCCGGCGTGCACTCCCGCGCCGCGCAGGTATGCCTTGTAGACGAGCTCCGAGCAGTAGATATCCGATCGTCGTCGGTCCAGCCGACGGGCGTGGAAGGACACCGAGGCCGTCAGTGAGGAGGAGGACGGTACTCCGGCGGCTCTCCGTACCGCTCGGCACGCGTGCGCTCGGCGCGCTCCCTGCCTCGGCTGGTCCACTTGCGCGTGAGCTCGCCTGCCAGATGGATGTTTCCCACGCCGAAGGCAACGGCGGCTGCCACGGCGAGCGAGCCCAGGAGGACGCCGAACGCGGTGGTGACGATGCCGGAGGCGATTCCCAGCTGGTTGAGCGCCATGAATGCCGCGAACACCAGGATCGCCGTCCGGGCCAGCCTGGACGCCCAGCCGTGTCCGATGTCACCGAGCATGTTCGCGGCCAGGTTCGCCAGCACCACGGCCACACCAACGATGACGGCCGCCACCAGGAGGTTCGGAATGAAGCCCAGAATGCGGTTCAGTCCGGCGCTCAGCGTCTCGAGGCCCAGCGCGTCTGCCGTCAGGGACAGCGTGACGAGCATGCCCAGCCAGAACACCACGCTGCCCGCGGTAGCCGACGCGGACCGGTAGGTGTCAGACGGCCGGTAACGCAGGCGCTCCGCCGCGAATTGGTTGAAGCGGGTCCGGGCCAGGAGCCGCGCCACCAGCCGACCCACCACGCGAGAGAGGATGTAGCCCACGGCCAGGATGAGGATGCCCGAGACGAGACTCGGCAGATACCCCACGATTCGACCGACGACGGCCCAGAAGTTCGAGACGAGTTGTTCACCCATGCCAGATTCCTCGCAATCGAAACGAATTTCGGCACGAGACAATGGTGCGGCCACCTTCGAAGCGTGCCGGGTGTGGCGGCCGCTCCCAGCCGGCTCGGTGATCGACCAGGCGCTCATTCCATCGGAAGTGCCCCGCTACATCGCCCCGGCGCCGGGCATCTCGCCGACACCGCGGATGAGAGGGTACATGGCCGTGAAGCGGGCAATGACGTGGGCGACGAACGACCCAATGCCCGGCAAGCGGAGCATCCAACACCAGGCCGCGATCGAAGCTGCCCAGAAGTCTCGTGCGGCTGCGACCCATCGTGTGAAAGACGGGAGGTCGAGCTCGAGCGTAGACGGCGTGCATGCCCGAGGCACTCGGAGGGCCGATGGAGACCTTGCCTGTCACTCGCTGGTCCTGACTCAGCCACCGGGGCTCCATAAATCTCGTGCATGAGTGATGATCCCAGGGGAGGCGATCACTCGAAGACGATGACAGGGAGTGCACGCCTCCTCGCCAACAAGGAGCGGATCCTCTCCCTTTGGGAGCAGCGCCTTCGCCAACAGGTCGCGGTAGCGACCAATGAGCGCCATCCCATCCTCATCGACACGCTTCCTGCGCTGCTGCGTCAATTCGCCGAAGCCATGTCCCTTGAGCACCCGCGTCGAACGGCCACCGAGGGCAGCACGGTCGCCGAGGAACACGGCTCGGAGCGCGTACGCATCACACAATTCAGGCTGACGGATGTCATCACCGAGTACAGGATCCTGCGCGAGGTGGTCCTGGAGGTGCTCGAGGAGCAGGAGCCTCTTACTCGCGCCGAACGGTCGATTGTCCATGCATCGCTGGACCAGGCCATCGCCAAAGCGTGCATGGGCTACACGCTCGTGGAGGCGGATTTGCGCGAACGGTTTTCTGCGACACTGGCCCACGACTTGCGCACGCCGCTGAGCGCCGCCAAGGTCAACGCGTCGATGATCCTGAGAAAGCCATCGAGCGACCAGGTGCCTCGGTGGGCTGCGCGCACCATCGACAGCCTGGAACGGCTCGATCGAATGGTGCAGGACCTACTGGATGCGATCCGGGTGCAGGCCGGTGGCCGAATCGTGCTTCAGCTTCAGGAATGCGATCTGGTGGAGATCGTGCGCCAGGCCATCGAGAATCTCCAGATCGAGCACGGCGAGCGTTTCGTCGTCGCGGCCCCCGAACGGGTCATCGGCCACTTCGCACCGGATCAACTCAAGCGGGCGGTCGAGAACCTCGGCTCGAATGCCGTGAAGTACGGTTCCTCCTCACGGCCGATCACCATCACCGTTCGGAAGTTGCACGAAAGGGCCTTCGTCCTGGTGCACAACCATGGAGGCGTGATTCCGGCGGAAGAACAGGAGTCACTCTTCCGCGTTTTTCATCGGAGCCGAGACGCCGAGGCCGGCGGCAAGCGCGGTTGGGGCGTGGGGCTGGCGCAGGTACGTGGCGCCGCCGAAGCCCACGGCGGCAGCGTGGCCGTAGACAGTCTTCCCGAACGCGGTACCAGCTTCATCATCGATATCCCGTTGGATGCCCGCCCATTCCAGAGCGCGCCCACCACCAGCGGAATTTGAGTGCCTCCACCTGCCTTTGCGGCCACCCAGCGCCCGCCGGGCTTCGCCTTCTCCAGCCGCAGCCCGAGATCGACACGGGTCTTCGTCGTGGCGCGAACGATCGCGAACTGTCTTTGCGCCACCAGTGACACGTATCCCTTCCGGGCCTGCACGGTGACATCGCCCAAATCCTCCGCAGCAAGGAGCAGCGCATCGAGGGTGGGGCGCAGCGAAGGCCGGTCCTCGTACTGCGCGTCGATCAGCTCGTCCCCGCTCCGATTGAAGAAGTCGGGGTAGCCGAAGGTCTCGAATACCAGGAGCATCCGCGCGTACCCAGTCACTCCCTGCCTGCCGAGCCAGGCGTTCAGCTTCTTCTCGTCGGTCAACTTCCCTTGCGCGGCGATCTTCGCCTTCCACGCGTCAACGTCTTGGCCCGTCTTGCGCTCCAGCAGCTCGCGCATGTACCGGTTCATCTCCTGCCAACTCTTCGCTTCCCGGGTCATCTCAGTCGTCGTCCCCTCCGTCCGAGTCGCTCTCGTCGGTGTCCAGGTCGAGCCATGAAAACAGTGGTGGCTCGGAAGCGTCTTCGCGATCGACCCATCGGAACCACGACTCGTTCACACCGGGAACCAACATGGCTCCGAACAGTCCTGCCGCGATCGCCGCGTCGCGTGGCTTCATCGCCTCACTGAGCTTCTCGCCAAGCCCAGGGCGCAACTCGGCGTGCGCTGTTTTTAGCGCCAGGACGGCGGCTTCGCCTCGGCGAGTCAACGGCACCCGACGCCACGATGCGACGAAGTTCCAGGCAAACACGAAGGCCACGGCGAGGTTCGTCGCCGCAGGGACCGGATTGGACTCGATCTGTGCGACTCCCCACGCGAGCACCGCGAAAGACGGCAGTGAGGCAAGGATGAACACGACCGACCTGAGCCGACTTCGGGAACGCCACAGCCCCATGCGGACCATCCGTCTGCGCATGGTGGCGACCCAACTCGGCTTCCATTTGTGCAAAGCGGAGAACGTGAGCCCATCATCGCCGAGCATTTCGTACACGTGCTCCTCGAGAGGATGACGGCTGTCGGGGAGGTGTGCCGACCGGCGGAGGACGAGGTCCTCGTCGACATGAATCGCCTTATGGGCAATGAGCAGGTTGACGGCGGCCTCCAGGGCGCCCTTCCAGCCACCCGCGAGGAATGCCATCTCGATCGGATCGAAATCCAATGCCTCGGGGTAGCCGTCGTCCGGGCCTGAGGCGAGTTTCCGTACCGCGTATCCGAAGAAAAACGCGACCAGGAACGATACTGTCCATATCAGCAGGAAGAGTCCGGGCTGCTCGCGAGCCATTGCGCGAAACACAATCGCACAGCGGGCCGATCTGCAGCTCGAAATTCACCCGGAAGACAGGGAAGGGAGCAATCTGGGCCGACCTGAAACGAGACCTTCGCAAGCCCGCGATCAACGAGGAGCCGGAACTCGAGCCGCCGTACGGCGCTACAGAAAGTTGCTCCTGCGTGCCACAGAGGACGATCACGTGCGTCGACAGCTCGCTCGAGTTCACGACAGCGCAGCGCCGCGATGAGCTTCGGTGCTTGAGAAGCGGGTTGGTGAGCGGGAGCTCGGCCTGGACATCGGTGGAATCGAGCTCGGGCCGATCCCGGCCTCCTCGCGCTACCCCCGTTGGGTCGACGCGTCCGGCTGTGACGGATTTGCATCGGGCCTCTCAATTGGGGCATGAAGCCGCCCCCGATTGAAGGACCCCGCATGAACGCGCGCATCTGGATGCTCTTTCTCTCTTCGCCCTGACCGCAGTCACTCTCGCCTGCGGCGGTCCTCTCGAGCGACGAAGCCTCGGCGCTTGTTCGCCATCGACCTCCATTGGATTGAGAACCGTCCCGTCGGCGAGACGTACCGGCCGGTTCGTGGATGCGAGTCCGACGCAAGTCCTTGAGATCTGAACCGCCGTGTGTGGTCCGGCACCTGCTTTGCCCGCGCGTTGCTCAACCCTCAACCCGGAGCCCCCATGTCCACCCTCACAGGCGTTGGCGCCCGACGCGAAACCGATTCATCCGAAGGCGCAACCTTAGACGCGCCACGAGCAATCCCGTCACCGGGAAGCGCAGCAGTTCCTCAGCAGGCAAGACCTGCCGAGAAGACCGCGACCCAGGCGGTTCGCGAAGAAGCGAACCGGCTAGAGCGGGCGGAAGCGAGGGACAACGAGCCATTCTTCTCGCCGGTGGGACGAAGGGTGGAAGAACACTTTGCGAAAGAGTTCGCCGTCTACGCGCCTGGTACGAAGTCCGAAATGCAGCTGGAGGCGAAGATCTCGGGGAAGGTGATTGGCGGCGGCGGTCGCTCCGGTGTCACGGTCGAGCGTACTGAGGACGGCTACAGGGTCACGACGCGGAGCAGTGCACTTCTGGAGGGCGAAGCCGGGCCGCTTGGAGTCAAGATGGGCGCAGGCGCCGCCGTCGTGAAGGAATTTGGGACCGCCGAAGGGGCTGCGGATTACGTGTCGGCCCTGCTGCAAGCTTCAGCCAGGACTGCTGCCCTCGGCACTGCTGCTTCCACGCCGGTGCTCGCGCTGACCGATAACAACGCGGAACTCCGCGCGGTCGATCCCAGACACGTGACGGGCGGTGAAATCTCGCTTTCCCAGTCCGCAGCAGTGGAACTCCAAAATCTCAATGGGCATGCCGACCTGGAGCTCGGCGGAAGCATGGTGGCCTCATTCGATGCGAAGACGCGCACCCTCGTCGTGGACCAGGAGTTCGTCCTTTCCGGAAAGCTTGGTCTCAACCAGAAACTCGGGTGGGGTGATCTCAAGTTGGAGTCCGGCATCACGGGTGCCGCCTTTGGCGTCGAAGGAAAGGCAGTGATTCGTCGCGAGTTCAATCTCTCCGATCGCGACATTGCCGATCTGAAATCGGGGAATCACCTGGGAATCATCGCGCGTCACGCTGGGGATGACGCGAAGGTCGTTCTCTCGATCAGCGGTGAAGTGGACGCGCTGGAAGACTCTGCGCGTTTCGACGCGACGAAGGAAATCGGCCTCGTTGATTTCTTGAATCGGGCGACGAGCGGGACACTCGTGACGTTACCGTTCGAAGGCGGGTGGAAGACCCAGCTCACCCATATCGAACGAGCACCGTGGGATGCAGGCTTCGAAGCGGAACGGGTCGCCGCGAAGTTGTCGTGCCGCAAGTCCGTACCGGTGGGTGCCGAGACGACGGGGACGCTTTCGGAGGCGGCGGTGGGCGCGTATGAATATGCGCGACAGCAATCCCGCCACCATCCGCGAGCTCTCTCGGCAATTCACCGGGTGATAAGCGACTAGCGCGCTCTGAGCGCAAGTGGGAGGACCTCGATGCTGGATTTACTGACCTACACACTCCTCGCACTCCTTCCGCCGGTCATGATTGGCCGCGGCGTCCTGTACCTCGTGCGGCCGCCATTCCATCGCGTTCAGGAGCTGCGTGAGCCCAGGCGCAAGACCATGCGGAAGCGGCGCGCTGTATTCGGTGGCGCCGCTCTGCCGGAGGTGAGCGACGCGACGTTCCTACGGCGGAGGGGTCTCGAGTACATCGGACTCGGGGTCGCGATGATTCCGCTCGTTCTACTCTTCCTGCTGAGCTGGTTGGACTCACCGTGACCCGCTCAAACGCAGCGCCGCCATATCCTCGCCGGAGCGGGATGGGCGGCGCAGACGTTTCTCGGATGCTCCTGTGGTCTCTGAAACGACCCGTTCCGCCGCTCCTGAACTTTCCCTCGCGTCACCCGCCCGGGCACGCGTCTGCGCGCCTCGCGATGTGACCACCTACTGGTAACGACCTCTCCCCGTGATCCACCACGACCGTGGAGGTGCCCTCCAGGATCGCGCCGGTGCGGCTGCCCATGTCGAGCACCACCAGGGCGGTGGGCGCCTCCTCCCGCAGCCTGCGTTGCACCGAGCCGGTGTGGACGTGCTCCCCCTTGCCCGGATGCACCGCCTTCGGCGAGGTACCGATGCGCTCGAGCACCCTCCACGCAATCACCCCCGCCGCGAGTCCATCGGCATCGCCGTCGGGCGCGAGGGTGGGACGGCCGCCCGCCCCATCCCGAAGCAGCCGCGCCGCGCGGTCCATTGCACGTGCG
>JBAWAM010000604.1:0-4437 GCA_049589315.1 Myxococcaceae bacterium | reverse complement strand
GGATAGGGCGGCTCGTCCCGGATGTCGGGAACCGGTACCGGCTGCCGGCTCCTGTACGCGCGTCCCACCGCGGACGCCTCCTCGACCCGGACCCGGGCATCCCGGATGGCCTCGATTAGCTCCGGCGTCATACCGTGGGTCGCCCGCAGCTCGAACTCCCGGGTGGCCTCGTCGAGCTCGTAGATCGCGCCGCCGTCAGTCGCCGACAGCTCGACCGCCCGGGCCACGATGGTCGTCAGCACAGTGTCCAGGTCGAGCGTGGAGTTCACGGCCTGGCCGACCTCGCCGAGGGCGCGGAGCTCCTCCACCGACCGCGTCAGCTCCCGCGTCCGCGCCTGGAGCTCCGTGAACAGCCGCACGTTCTCGATCGCGATCACCGCCTGCGCGGCGAAGGTTCCCGCCAGCTCGATCTGCTTCTCCGTGAAGGGCTGCACCTCCGTACGGCGCATGACGATCACGCCGATGGGCACGCCTTCGCGCAGGAGCGGTGTGACGAGCATCGTCCGAGCGGCGGTGACACCCGCCTGCCGTTGGCGTTCCACCGTCTCCAGATAGTCCGCCTCTGGCAGAGCAAGGGTGTCCTCGACATGGATCGACTTGCGATCACGCACCGCGTGCCCAACCACGGTCCGCGAAGTCGCGGCGATGGTTGCGCCGAGCGCGACCCCCCCAAGCATCGACCCATGTACGGCGACGAGCCGGACGGAATCACCTTCCAGGCGCCAGATCGCGGCATTGATTGCTCCGCAGAACTTCGCGGCGCTTTCGGCTACGACGTCCATCACCGGCTGGAGGTCGGTCGGCGAGCTGGAGATGACCCGCAGGATCTCGGCGGTCGCCGTTTGCTGCTCCAGGGCCTCGGTCAACTCGCGGTTCCGCGCCTCGAGCTCCGTGAACAGGCGGACGTTCTCGATCGCGATCACCGCCTGGTCGGCGAACGTCTTCGCCAGCTCGATCTGCTTGTCGCTGAACGGCTGTACCTCGCTCCGCCGCAGGGAGATGACGCCGATGGGTACCCCTTCGCGCAAGAGCGGCGTGGCGAGCAGCGTCCGAGCTGGGAAGCCAGCCCCACGCTGGCGTTCGAAAGTGTCTGGGTATTCCAGCTCGGCCAGCGCTATGTCCGGGACATGGATCGTCTGGCGATCATGCACTGCTCGCCCAGCCACACCCGCCGGAGTTACGGCGGCCGTCCCACCAATCGGCAGTGGCACAGGCACGAGCCCATGCGTCGCGACGAACCGGAGGGACTCGCCCTCCAGGCGATATATCGCAGCATCGGCCGCGCCGCAGAATCGCGCGGCGCTCTCGGCCACGACGTCCATGACGGGCTGGAGATCGGTCGGTGAGCTGGAGATGACCCGCAGGATCTCGGCGGTAGCCGTCTGCTGTTCCAGCGACTCGGTCAGGTCGCGGTTCCGGACCTCGAGTTCCTTAAACAGCCGGACGTTCTCGATGGCGATCACGGCCTGGTTAGCGAACGTCTCGAGGAGCGCGATCTGCTTGTCCGAGAAGGGATTGGCCTCGGGCCCCCGATCGATGATAATGACGCCGAGCGGCGTGCCCTCGCGCAGCAGCGGCGTCGCCAGAATTGTCCGGACGTCGGACCCGGCCCGGTTCATGCGGGACACGGTTTCCGGGAACGCCGCCTCTGCCGCTCTGATGTCTTCGACGTGGATCGTCCGCCGCTCGAGTACAACCCGACCGCCTACGGTGTCGCGAGTGATCGGAAAGGTATTTCCGATCGTCACTGATCTGCGCAGGGACCCCTGCAGCTCCACCAGGCGCAAGTGTTCTCCTTCCAGGCGGTAGATCGACGAATCCGTCGCCCCGCAGACCCGGGCGGCGTTCTCGGCGACGGCCTCCATGACCGGCTGCAGATCCGTCGGCGAGCTCGCAATGACGCGCAGGATCTCACTCGTTGCCGTCTGTTGCTCAAGCGCCTCCTGGGTCTCGTTGAACAAGCGCACGTTCTCGATCGCGATGACGGCCTGGTCAGCAAAGGCCTGGAGTAACGCAATCTGGGCGTCGCCGAACGGGCGAACTTCGCGACGGTGGACCCCGATCGCGCCTACGAGACGTTCCCCCTTTAGGAGCGGGACCATCACCAGCGTACGCATTCCCTCTAGATCGACGACAGCCCTTCGGAGCGGGTCCCCCTCGCGATAGGCGGGATCATCCATCAGATCGTGGATGTGCACGGGTCGTCGTTCGTGGATGATACGGCCCAGCGCAGAGAGCGGGCCCGGTCGGATCGCGCGTCCGGTGTGATACTCGAGGGACGCCGGTGTGGCACCTCTCATCGAAGCCGCGCGGAACGAATCACCGTCGAAGAGAAACAGGCCCCCGCGCGCCGCCCCGCACAGGTGCGTGGCGTTGTCCAGGATTGTATCGAACACGGGCTGGATATCGGCCGGCGAACTCGCAATGATCCGCAGAATGTTGGCGGTCGCCGTCTGCTGCTCCAGCGCGTCCGCCTCGCGCTTCAGGGCGTCCGCCAGCTGCCTCTCGAGGTCGCGGACCCGAGAGCTTTCGTTGCTCTGCGAGCTCTTAGCGACAGGGAACTTGGCTTCGGCCTTAGCCTTCGTGGGCTTCGCACCCCGACGCATCGGCCCCTCCTTCACCGCGCGATGGTCGGCGCCAGGCTACGCCAAGGCGTTCGTCGGGGCAAGTACGAGTGGCCCCTACGAGGGGCCCGGCCGGACACCGCTACTTGGGCACCATGCCCTTGAAGCGGGGCATGACCTCCTTCGCGAGCAGCTCCATCGAGTGCTGCCAGGCCTTGGGGTTCTCGCTGTAGTCGAAGCAGAACACGAGCAGCGTGCCGAAGCCGCCGACCTCCTCGTAGAGGCGGTTGAGCTTGTCGGACACGGTGGCCGGCGAGCCGATGAGCCAGTTGTGCTTGGCGCAGTACTCGGCCGTCACGTCCGAGTCCGGCACCGAGGGGTCGTGCTTGAGGTACTCGGTGAACCCGAAGGCGGCCAGCAGCGGCAGGAAGTACTCGGTCATCATGCGGCCCATCATGCCGCCCGCGGAGAGGCGCATCGCCTCCGCGTCGGTGTCGGCCACGAACACCTCGCGGACCATCCGCCAGTCCGAGCGCTTGGGCGTGCGCTTGCTGCGCGCCGCGCCCTGCTCCACCGCCTCCCAGTGGCTCGACACGTAGCCCGGATTCAGGTTGAGGCTCATCGGCCAGAACCCGCGCTCGCCCGCCAGCTTCAGGGTGTCCGAGCCCTTGCTGAGCCCGGCGACCCCAATCGGGGGATGCGGCTTTTGGAACGGGAAGATGTGGGGCCGCAGCGTGTTGAACATCGTCCCGATCTTGGTCACGTGCCAGTACTTGCCCCTGTAGTCGAACTCGGGCTCGTCGCTCCAGAGGCGCAGGATGATGTCGAGGGACTCCCGCGTCATCTCCCGGTTCTGCCCCGACATGCCGTCCACGTTGAACATGGACCAGTCGCTTGGCAGCCCGCTCGCCGCCACCCCGAAGTTGAGCCGGCCCTGGGCGAGGTGATCGAGCATGGCCACCCGGTTGGCCAGCTCGGCCGGGTGGTGATAGGGCATCAGGAAGCCTCCGGGGCCGATCCGTATGCGCTTGGTCTGCATGAGCGCCTGGGCCACCAGCAGGTCCGGCGAGGGATGCGGCTCCCAGGGGGCGGTGTGGTGCTCGCCGATCCACGCCTCGCTGAAGCCCAGCTCGTCCGCCCAGCGCAACTGCTGGAGATCCCACTGGTGCCCGTCGAAGAGCTTCCGCTCGGGCGGGTGCGACGGCATCGTGAAGAGCCCATAGTCCATGACGAGTCTCCTTACAGGTTGCGCTCGAAGGGATACAGCGGCCGCCGGCGGTTCCGGTAGGTGAAGAGCCGCAGGTCGGAGCTGGTCACGCCATCACCGTCACAGAGCACGATGCGCCGGGCGATCGGCTCGACGCCCACCCGGAAATGCTGGCGTGACTTGATCGGGATGGACATGAAATGCCTTCGCACTCCCTGGATCGCCCGCTTCTAGGAACCTTCGGCGCCGATGTCAGCTCTTCTTCGACGTCTGCGTCGTGAAAGAAGCGAGTTGCGGCGAGACTCTCGTGCTCTTACACGTGGGGCATCGGACCTTCCCCTTCTCGTGCTCCGCGATGGTCATGGTCACCTCGAACGGCTTCTGGCACTTCTCGCAGAGGAATTCGTAGCGGGGCATACCCAACTCCTTTTCTTGCTCGGACTTCCAGAACCTCCCGTGGCGGGGATGCTACGCCCACTGGACTTGCGACGTCAACAAGTGGGGAGCACTGTCTGGACGCCTTAGCCGATGGCCGTCTGGCGCGAGCTATAATGGATTTCAATCTAACGCAAGACCACGCTCGTATCGCTAAGAAACGATGCCTCGCGCACTCAAGAACCTCCACATCACTCTCGGCCTGGCCACCATTCCGATTCAGCTCTTCAC
>JBAWAM010000603.1:0-7045 GCA_049589315.1 Myxococcaceae bacterium | reverse complement strand
GTCCGGTGGTGGACGAGGCCGCGCTGGCCCGAGCCCTGCGCGAAGGACGCCTCGCCGGCGCCGGCATCGACGTGTTCGAACGCGAGCCCATCGTCCACCCCGAGCTGCTCGCGTGCGAGAACGCGGTGCTGCTGCCGCACATCGGGTCCGCGTCCGAAGAGACCCGTCGCCGCATGGCGGAGCGGGCCACCGCGAACATCCTTGCGTTCCTCGACGGCAACCCCTTGCTCGACCCGGTGGTCTGAGGAAGAACGGAGGCGCATGGCACCTTCCCCTGGCGAAGCCCCGACCCTCCCCGGCGTTCCCATCCTGGGGAACCTCCCCGCACTGCAGCGCAGCGTGGTCGACCTGTTCGTCCGCGCCGCGAACGAGCTGGGAGACGTGGTCCGCCTGCCGGTCATGTCGCGGAACCTGTACGCCATCCGCGCGCCGGACAACGTGAAGTACGTGCTGCAGGACAACCACAAGAACTTCAACAAGCAGACCCTCGGGTACAACGCGCTTCGCACCGTGCTGGGGAATGGGCTCGTCACCAGCGAGGGCGCCTTCTGGCTCCGTCAGCGACGCATCGCCCAGCCCGCCTTCCACCGTCAGCGCATCGCGCGCTTCGGCGACACCATGGTGCGCTGTGCGAACGAGATGCTGGAGGCGTGGGCACGCCGGCCCAACGCCGACGCGCCCCTGGACGTCGATCACGAGATGATGGCCGTCACCCTGCGCATCGTCGGGCTGACGCTGCTCAGCGCCGAGGTGTCCGCGGATGCGGGCGTCGTGGAGCGCTCGCTGGAGGAGCTGCTGCGACAGGTCATCCACCGCGCGACCTCCATGTTCGCCTTCCCCCTCTCGGTGCCAAGCCCGCGCAACCGCCGCCTCCTCCGCGCGCGCGCCGCGCTCGACGAGGTGGTGGTGAGGTTGATCTCCGGGCGACGCCACAGCGGAGAGGACCCGGGCGATCTCCTGTCGATGCTGATGAGCGCTCGCGACGAGGAGACGGGCGAGTCGATGAGCGACGCGCAGCTTCGCGACGAGGTGATGACGATCTTCCTCGCCGGCCACGAGACGACTGCGAACGCGCTGACCTGGACGCTCTACCTGCTGTCGCGCCATCCCGACGTGCGGCGCCGCTACGAGGCCGAGGTGGACGCGGTCCTGGGAGGACGCTCACCGACGCTCGAGGACCTGCCGAAGCTCGGCTACGGGCTCCAGGTCCTGCAGGAGTCGATGCGGCTTTTCCCGCCCGTCTACCTGCTCATGCGGCAGGTCGTGGAGGACGATGAGATCGGCGGATACCGGATCCCGGGTGGGTCGTTCGTTGCGGTGAGCCAGTACGTGTGCCACCGCAACCCGTCCGTCTTCGAGAACCCCGAGGGCTTCGACCCCGAACGCTTCGCGCCAGAGCGGGCTGCGCAGATCCCGAAGTTCGCCTACTTCCCGTTCGGCGGGGGGCCGCGCGTCTGCATCGGCAACAACTTCGCCTTGATGGAGGCGCAGCTCCTGCTCGCGTCGATCGTACAGCGCTTCCGGCTCGAGCTCGTCCCCGGTCATCCGGTCGCGGTGGACCCGACGATCACGCTTCGGCCCCGGCACGGCATGCGGATGTTCGTGCGACCGCGCTGAGCTGTCCGTCAGTGCCGGTCGCTCTTCTGCGCGCCGGCCTCGGGCCCTTGTCCGAAGAGCACTCTCTTCGCCTCGTCGTCCATCGGCGCGTGGAGCTCCTTTCCGACCTGGAGCCCGCGCTGGACCGCTGGGCGCGCGCCGACCTCCTTCATCCACCGCTGCAGGTTCTTGAACGGGGAGATGTCCAGGTTGAGCCGCTCGCAGGACGTCGTCCACGGATAGCAGGCGAGGTCGGCGATCGAGTACTCACCCGCGAGGAAGGATCGCTCCGCCAGTTGGCGGTCCATCACGCCGTACAGACGAAGGACCTCCTTCGTGTACCGCTCGATGCCGTAGGGGATCTTCTCCGGCGCGTACGCGACGAAGTGGTTGGCCTGACCCGACATCGGCCCCAGCCCCGACATCTGCCACATGAGCCACTGCTGGACCTGGACGCGGCCGCGGACGTCCTTCGGCATGAGCTGGCCCGTCTTCTCCGCGAGGTACAGGAGGATCGCCCCGGATTCGAACACCGGGATGGGATCGCCGCCGTCCGCCGGCGCCAGATCGACGATCGCCGGGATCCGGTTGTTGGGGCTGATCGCGAGGAACTCAGGCTGGAACTGGTCGCCCTTTCCGATGTTGATGGGCTTCACGTTGTACGGGAGCCCGAGCTCCTCGAGTGCGATGCTGATCTTCTGTCCGTTCGGCGTGCGCCAGAAATACAGGTCGATCATGGACGGAGCTCCTGCCGGCGGTCCTTCTCCATCATGCGCATGCCGTGAACCGGGTCAGCCGACGACGGCGCAACCCGCCCCCCTGCTCGTCCGTGTCGCGGGCGAGCGGCTGCCCTCGCAACACATGGATGCGTGATTCCGACCGAGCCTTTTCAGGGCTCGTCCGACGCGGCCCTCTGCAGGCTCGATGGGCCCCCGTGCAGCTCACGGGCGCGCTCCACGAAATCGCGCCGCTGCCACGGTGATTCGAACGCGTCCTCCGGAACGTGATGACCGCCGTTGGGGAAGGCGAACGTCACGCCGCCATCACCGGTCAGGATGTTGTCGACGTTGGCCCAGGGGACTTCGAGCCGCATCTCTCCCCACTGGAAACGCAGTCCGGCGGGGTCCAGCGCGAGGAAGATCTCCTGTGGTTGTGCGCCCGCTTTCGCGAGCGTGCTGCCCAGCTCGCGCGTGACGCCGCCGACCGCGAACCAGAGCGTCACGAGGTACGTGGCCACCCTCACGACCGGGAGGGTGAGGACGAACACGGCGAGGGCCCAGGGCAGTGGAACGTTCTCCTTCGCGGCCAGAGCCGCGATGCCCGCTGCGACCAGCACCGGAACAATCAGCCTCGCCGCCTTGTAGCCCCGCCGTGTACGGGCCATCCGGCGGTCCACCCGCCATGACAGGCTCTCCGTCTCGCGCCCCTTCACCGGGACGTCGGGGGGAAGTCCGAGGTATCGCAGCTCCATTCTTCAGGCCAGGCCGGCCTTCTCGCCGGCGAGCTCGGCCTCGGGCTCCAGCACCATCAGCCGCACGCGCCCGGTCGCCGCCACCCTGCCCTTGTCGTCGAATACGGTGGCCTCCCAGACGTGGGTCCGACGTCCGCGGGTGAGCGGCTTCGCCACGGCGCGCAGCACGCCCGAACGGACGGCGCGCAAAAACGACGTGTGGTTCTCGAGCCCCACCGCGCTCCGGCCATGGGGCATCACGTTGACGGCTGCGCCCACGGAGGCCACGGTCTCGATGATTGCGGCGTGCACGCCTCCGTGGACGATCCCGTAAGCCTGCAGGTGTATCGGCCGGATCTCCAGCTCGGCGGTGACCTCCTCGATGGTCGCCCGGGTGATGCGCAGGCCGTTGGCGCCACTCCAGCCGCGGGCGTCCGCGGCGTTGATCATCTCGGAAAGGTCCTCGAGCGCCTTCTTGTCGTTGTCCGGCATGGGGGGAGGGTTTAACGCTCCGAGCACGCCTCGACTACGGGATCTGCGAGACTGCGCCGCCCGACCTGGAGCAGACATGAACACGCCTTCTTCTTCCCTGAAGCACGCGCTGATAACGGGCGCCACGGCCGGCATCGGCCGCGAGCTCGCCCAGGTGTTCGCAGCAGACGGTTGGTCCCTCGTCCTGGTGGCCAGGAGAGCGGAGGTCCTCGATGAGGTCGCTGCCGAGCTCAACGCGAAGCATGGGACGCAGACGACGGTCATCCCGGCGGACCTCGGGACACCCCCGGGGGTCGCCGCGGTGGTCCGCGCCGTGGCTGAGAAGGGGATCGCGCTCGACGCCCTCGTGAACAACGCGGGTTACGGGCTTGCGGGACCGTTCGCGGAGCTGGACGCAGAGAAGCAGGTCGGGATGATCGACCTCAACGTGACCGGGCTGACTGCGCTCACGCGCGCCTTCCTGCCGGGCATGATCGAGCGCGGCCACGGCGCGGTGCTGAACGTGGCCTCCACGGCGGCCTTCCAGCCGGGGCCCTTCATGGCCGTGTACTACGCGACCAAGGCCTACGTCGTGTCGTTCTCCGAAGCGTTGTCCGAGGAGCTGCGCGGAACGGGCGTGACGGTCACCGCGCTCTGCCCCGGATACACCGACACCGGGTTCGCGGCACGCGCCAGCGAGCACCAGCGCCCGAAGCTGTTCAGCGGCCCGATGGGAACGGGCGACGCGCGCGAGGTGGCGGAGTTCGGCTATCGCGCGATGAAACAGGGGAAGCGGGTCGCCATCCCAGGCTGGAAGAACAAGCTGGGCGCGTGGTCCGTCCCCTTCTCGCCGCGCGGGGCCGTCCTGAAGACCACGCGGCGGCTGAACGAGAGCGAGTAGCTCGACGCGCCTCGAGAAGACGACCGCCGAGCTCCGCTCATCGGGTGGCGAAGCTCGGCGGGCGGATGAACTCAGGCCATGCCCTTGAGGGCCTTGAGCGGAAGGACCTTCACGACCTTGCGGGCCGGCTTCGCCTTGAAGACGGTCGGCTCCTTCGTGAAGGGGTTGATGCCCTTGCGCGCCTTCGTCGCCGGCTTCTTGATGACCTTCACCTTCATCAGGCCGGGAACCACGAACAGGCCCGGGCCACGGCCGCCGAGGTTCTTCTGCATCTCGTTCGAAAGCGACTCGAACACCGACGAAACCTGCTTGCGGCTGAGGCCGGTGTCCGCGGCGATGGTCGCGAGCAGCTCGGACTTGGTGGGCGGCTTGGTGCGGGGGGCGGTCTTCGATGCCTTGGTTGCCATCTTTGAGGACTCCTCGGTTGGGTGGGTTCTGCAAATCCCGTATCAAACAGAATTCGCACGGATTTGCCTCAATTCTCTTGGGATCGGCTCGTCCGTCCACGCCATCGTGCCCACTTCCGCATCGATGGTCGAGGTCCACGCGCGCTCAGGTCACCACCGACCGAGCGAAGGCCCGCATCAATGCCGGTGATGGCTGATGAGGAAGTGCGCCCAGAACAGCACGGCCATCGAGACCGCCCATGCTCCCCAGACCAGCGGCTGTCTCCGTGGAACGCGCCGGGCCAGGCGCACGGTCACGAGGGTCGTCAGGAACGAGATGGCCACGAAGCTCCCAATCAGCCACGGCATGAGCTCGAGCACGTGGATGGTGACGATGGCTGCATGCGCGATCACGAGCACGCCCGCCGGGTAGACCAGGCGATGCAGCCGCTTCCAGCGAGCGCCCATCGCCGACATCGCGACGTCGGAAGACGTGAACGCGAGGACGACGAGGATGAGCAGGGCGATGCCGCCGAGGAGCAGCGACAGGTTGTAGTCCGCGCTCCAGTCACGCAGGCCCGCGAAGCCACCGACCCAACCAAAGAGCCCGTGGTACCCGTGGAGCGCCCCGAAGACTGCGGCGCCGATCCCGAAGGCGCGTCGCGCCTGGAGGAACCCTCTTCTTCCCTGAAGACGCGGAAACACGTCGTAGAGCGGGCCCGGCAGGATGGCCAGATACAGGGAGACGGAGGCAAAGAGCCCGAACCAGAGGGTGGGTACGAGCCCCATCCCCAATGGACCCTCGTCGAGGGAATACACCCACACGGTCAGACCCGCGGAGACCCCATAGATGAATGTGCGGATGAAGTTCATCTAGGCTCTCTCCTACGGACTCTTACTCGGTCACAGAAACGCTACGCACGCGCCCTCACCGCGGGGCGTACTTTCGGCGGGTGTGTCGTCGCGTCGTCGCCTTCGTCGGTTCCATCCTGCTTCTCGGTGCCACCTTCACGCGGGAGCTTTCAGTTCAAGCCCCCGCCGACCTCCAGAGCGGGCCGAAGTACCAGGGCGCTCCCTCCCTCGTGACGATCGACGGTGGGTTCTTCGCGGCCTGGTACGACGGGCGATCGGGCCGAGCATCCATCTACGGAACGCAGGTCTCCATCGACGGAGACATTGCAAGCCTGTCCGGACGCGAGCTCGCGCCGACGGGCAACACGCCGTCGGCGGCCTGCTCGGCGACGCAGTGCCTGGTGACCTGGATGTACACGGCACCGGGTGACGTGAAGGTCGGTCAGCAAGTCCTTGCCCGAGTCCTGGCCATTCGCGTGGGACTCGACCAGACGCCGATCGATGCGCAGCCGCTGGAGTTGATGGCGCGCTCGCCGGTCTACGGCAACTTCCAACCGGCGGTCGCCTCCGATGGAACCGACTTCATCGTGCTCGTCTCCCGCGTGATCTCGGGCCAGCCTCGCCTGGAGGTGGTGAGGGTGACCGAGGCCGGCGCGGTGGTCCCCGGCGGACCGGTCGCCCTTCTCAGTGGCTCCACGAATCAGCAGCATCCGGCGATCGCCTGGTCCGGGAGCAGCTATCTCGCGGCGTGGAACGAACCAGGGACCACCGGGCGGATGCGCATCGAGCGGTTGTCCCCGGGTGGCGC
This sequence comes from Myxococcaceae bacterium, assembly GCA_049589315.1. Taxonomy (GTDB): domain Bacteria; phylum Myxococcota; class Myxococcia; order Myxococcales; family Myxococcaceae; genus JBAWAM01. The sequence goes on along the minus strand of JBAWAM010000603.1, from coordinate 581 downwards.
GCTCCTGGCGGGATCAGGGCTGACGGTACCGGTCACGGGAGGATCTGCCGACAGGACCGCGGTGTCCTGCGGTCCGCTGTCGTGCCTCGTCGCGTGGGGTCAACCGACCGGGCGCGAGGTGTATGGAGTCCGGGTCGCGCCTGATTCGACGCTGCTCGACGCGCAGCCCGTCCGGCTCGGGACGAATCTCTCCAACGTGCCGTTCCTGACGGCGACAACCGACGGCGCAGCACATCTCCTCGCCTACACGACGAACAGTGGCCTCGCCGCCGTTCGATTCCAGGTCGACGGCGCCGCGTCGCCCGTGAACGTGACGCACTCCGCGGACGCCGGCACCACCCGCCCTGCGCTCGCGTCTTCGGGCGACAGGGTCCTGCTCGGGTTCACCGAGCGGGTCGGCCCGAGCGCCAACCTCAGGCTGAGCTGGCTGTCACCGGACGGGACCTCCTTCGAAGCTCCCGTGCACGAGCTTCCCCAGCTCGGGCCCCTCCAGGACTCACCGCACGTGGTGCGGGTCGACGGGGGACATCTCGTCGTCTGGCTGGAGTGGCGCGACGGCACGGTGGACCTGAGAACCGCAC
>JBAWAM010000602.1:0-7500 GCA_049589315.1 Myxococcaceae bacterium | reverse complement strand
CGATCTCCTCGAACGCATCAAGCCCGACGAGCAGTCGTTTCGCGTCCGAGCGGGAGATGAATCGCAGCCCCGTGTCGAACAACTTGACCCAGGTGCGCGCGCGGGAGAAGGCCATCAGCAACCTTCGCCCGGACGCGAAAGAACGAATCGACAACCAATATCGTCAACCTCTGGGGGAGATCGCCCTCGAATCGTCAAGCGACATGCTTGTCAATGCGGCAGGCAAGCGAGCGCATCGTTTCGCGCCGGCCCCCCCCCGCCCGCGCAACTTCAGTGCGTGAACTTCAGCTCGGCGAAGACGCTGAGCGGCTGAACCGGGAACCCGTGGGACTCCTCGTGGCCGGAGTTGAAGATGTTGGTTCCGATCAGCGACACCGTCACGCCCTTCGTCACGTTCGCGCCGACGCGGGCGTTCGCGGTGAGGTAGGCCGGGAGGGTGATCCGCCCGAGCGTCTCGCCGGTGCGGGGATCCAGCGCCAGCGCCGAGTCGTAGCGCTCGCCGACCCACACGCCGAAGAGCTCGGCGAAGGCGAACTCGGAGAAGTTGGTCCGGCCGCGCAGGTAGATGCGGTGGTTGGGCGCGTAGTCGAGCCGGCTGCTCCTTCTGCTCGCGTCGAGCGAGACCGCATCCAGGTACTGGTACGCGACGTCGAACGAGGTGTTGATCCTCTTGATCTGCGCCGCCGCCTCGACCTCCACGCCGATCACCCGCGCATCGCCCACGTTGGCGAACTGTGAGGTCGAACCGCCGAGATACACCTCGTTGATGAAGTTCTTCGCGTTGTTGTAGAAGCCGTTGACGGTGAACCGGAACTCACCGCCGGCCGGCCACATGTCGACCGCGGCCTCGAAGGTGTCCAGCGTCTCCGCCTTCAGGTCCGGATTGCCGACCAGCGTCGCCGCGTACATCTGCTGGTTGATGGCCAGCTCCGAGAACGTCGGGGCGCGGAACGCCCGGCCGTAGTTGGTGCGCAAGGTCATCCAGGGGAGCGCGTGGAAGACGATCGAGGCGCGCGGCGAGACCTGCGACTCGTTCGCGCGCCAGATGCTGGTCGGCACCTGGTAGTAGTCGTAGCGGGCGCCTGCGCTGAACACGAGCTTGTCGACAGGCCGGAGCTCAGCGTCGATGAAGCCGCCGAAGATGTCCGCGGTCAGGTCGGTCCCGGAGAGGGCCGGCAGCACGTTCTGGTTGTTCACCGTGTCGCGCTTGAAGTCGCCGCCCACCGTCAGGGTCACCGGCCCGGCGGTGATCAGGGTACGGGCCTCGGCGCCCATGCGGTTCCGCTTGCCGAGGGACGGCTGCATCTCCTGGGTGATCATGTTCAGCTGGTCCACGGTTCGGCGCTTGAACAGGGTGTAGGCCTGGCCGAACACGCGGACGTTGTCGCCCAGCTTCCGGTCGAACTGGGCCGAGGCGCTCAAGGTCTCGACGTTCTCCTCGTCGTCGGGCGTGTAGTGGCAGCGACCGCAGTTGCCCACCGCGGAGATGTGCTTGCCACCCGGACGACCCAGGCCGGCGCTGGTGTACTCGGCGTCGAGCGTGATGCTGTCGGCGATCAGCACCTTGCCGGAGACCTGGTGGGTGCGGGTCCACTCGTTCTCGTCGACGATGCCGCGCTCGGGATCATTGAGGAGCTCGGCGCCATCGGAGATGAATCCGTAGTAGTTGACCAGCGCCTCGACGTCTCCGACGCGCCCTGCCGCAGTCGCCTGCGCGCGCGCCGTGTTGTACTGGCCACCGAGGAGCCGGATGTCGGCGCCCCAGTCGCGCCCGTCGCGCATCAGGTCCTCCGGATTCCGGCGGATGATGTTGATCACGCCGCTGAACGCGTTCGACCCGTACAGCGAGGAGCCCGGACCGCGGATGACCTCGATCTGCTTCACGTTGCTGAGCGGCGTCGTCTCGTCACCGTAGAACTGACCCGTCCACGGATCGGTGAGGGGCCGACCGTCCTGCAGCAGGAGCAGCCGGTTCGACAGGAAGTTCGAGCCGAGGCCACGGGCGCTGATGCCGACCTTGCGCATCGCGCCCCGGCGGCACTCCATCCCGGGGAAGTACTGGATCGCGTCGCAGAGCGTGAACTGACCGGTGCCCTCCAACTCCTCGGCCGGAATCCACGACACGGTCATCGGAACTTCGTTCAGCTTCTGCTTGCGCTTGCCCGCGGTCTCCACCACCGCCTGGCTCTGGATCTGGAGCGCGCTCTGCTCGATCGCGCTGGGCTCCTCCTCCGCGCCCGGGTCGGCGAAGTCGAGGCCCGCGAGCTGGGAAGGTACCGGAAGCGCGCGGTTCCCGGCAGGCCCCGTGAAGGGCGCCAGCGGCGGCGCATTCGAGGGCGCGTCGTCCTCCGCGAACGCGATGGGGCTCGCGAGCAGTGTAGAGAGGTACAAGCCGACGAAGACACGGGGCCGACGGTTCAAGAGGGTTCGCATGGATCTCGCGGGCAGGCTTTCGAACGGTACTGAACATACTTGCCCAGTGTCAAAAATGTGACTCTGACACACCTGTCATGACACGCGTCGCTGGACAGGGCTCCGTGTTTGCGAAGTGCCCGGGATCATTGGTGAGGCCCATGGCATGTGCGTTGCTGCCGCGGACGGACATGACGCGTCTTCCTTCCTGGATTCCGATCTCGCTGTCCGCCGTGGTCCTGGTCCTCGCCGCGGGTTGCACCCTGGACGAAGCCCTCTCTCTGGATCGCAGCGGTGGAGTGGCGCCGCCCGGGCTCTTCACGGATGACGGACAAATCCCCGAAGAGGCGAAGAAGGGCGGATTCATCGACACGCGCGTCGAGAACACCTCGACCTTCGGGGCCGACGTCGACACGGGCAGCTACACGCTCACGCGCCGTCATCTGATGGAAGGAACCCTCCCCGATCCGACCTCGGTGCGCACCGAGGAGTTCATCAACTACTTCAAGTACGGCTATCCCGAGCCGGCGGCCGGGGACGGCCCGTTCTCGGTGGCGCTGGAAGGAGCGCCCTCTCCCTTCGGAAACGGGCTGCAGCTGCTGCGGATCGGGCTGAAGGCGCGCGAGGTCCCGGTCGAGCAGCGGCTCCCGGTAAACCTCGTCTTCCTGATCGACGTGTCCGGTTCGATGCACGGCTCCGACCGGCTCGGCCTGGTGAAGTACGCGCTGGGCCACCTGGTCCGGAAGCTCCAGCCGTCCGACACGCTCGGCATCGTCGTCTACGCGGGGGAGGATGCGGTGCTCCTCGAGCCGACCGCCGTAGAGGACAAGGCGAGGGTGCTCGATGCGATCGAACAACTTGGCGCCGGAGGGTCCACCGCGGGCGAGGCGGGCATCCGCCGCGCCTACGAGCTGGCGGAGCAGGCAAGACGGGCGGATGGCGTGAATCGCGTCGTCCTCTGCACCGACGGCGACTTCAACGTCGGGGCGACAGGCAACGAGCTCGTCTCGATCATCGAGTCCTTCCGGGACAAGGGCATCTTCCTGACGACGCTCGGGTTCGGCATGGGCAACTACCAGGACGGCACGCTCGAGCAGCTCGCGGATCACGGCAACGGCAACTACGCGTACATCGACTCGCCCAACGAGGCGCTGCGGGTCCTGGGCGAGAACCTCGTCGGCACGCTCCAGGTGGTGGCGAAGGACGTGAAGGTGCAGGTGGCCTTCAACGCCGAGGCGGTCGCGCGCTATCGCCTCATCGGCTACGAGAACCGGCGGCTCGCCAACGAGGACTTCGCCAACGACGCGGTCGACTCCGGAGACATCGGCGCCGGGCATTACGTCACCGCGCTCTACGAAGTCGAGCTGCGCGAAGGCAACGTGGACGCGAACCTCGCGGACGTCCGCCTCCGCTACAAGGAGCCGGAGGGCGACACCAGCACCGAGTTCACCCGGGCCCTCGAGCGCGCCGCGGTGGCAGGCACCTTCGACACCGCTTCGGCAGACCTCCGCTACGCCGCAGCGGTGGCGGAGTTCGCGGAGATCCTCGCGCTGTCTCCGTTCAGCGAGGGCGCCCGCTTCGACGACGTGGCGGCGATCGCCCAGGGCGTCTCTCCGGAGTTCCCCGAGCTCGTCGCGAAGGCAAAGGCGCTCTGGAAGTGATGAGCGGTCACTCGCCCAGGTAGGCCTTGCGGATCTCCGGGCTCGCCAGCAGCTCCTTGCCGGGCCCGGCCATCGCCACCTCGCCGGTCTCCAGCACGTAGCCGTAGTGCGCGAGGTTCAGCGCAAGGTGGGCGTTCTGCTCGACGAGCAGGATGCTCATGCCCTTCCGGTTCACCTCGCGGAGGATCTCGAAGATCTTCTCGATCACCTGCGGCGCCAGTCCCAGCGAAGGCTCGTCGAGCAGCAGCAGCCGCGGCCGGCTCATCAGCGCGCGGGAGATCGCCAGCATCTGCTGCTCGCCGCCGGAGAGCGTGCCGGCCATCTGCTTGCGGCGCTCCTTGATGCGCGGGAACAGCGTGAAGCACTCCTCGAGGTCCTTCGCGATCTCGCTGCGATCCCGGCGCAGGTAGGCACCGAGGTCGAGGTTCTCCTCGACGGAGAGGTTCAGGAAGATCCCGCGGCCCTCCGGGGCGTGCGCCATCCCGGTCGGCACGAGCTGGTGGGCCCGCATCCCGGTGATGTTCTTCCCGTCGAGCTCGATCCGGCCTCCCGCCGGCTTGAGCATCCCGCTCACTGCGCGCAGCGTGCTGGTCTTCCCTGCACCGTTGGCCCCGATGAGCGCGACCACCTCGCCCTTGCCGATGGTGAGGTCTACCCCTCGCAGCGCCTGGATCGCGCCGTATTTCACCCGAAGGTCGGAGACCGCGAGCAGCGTCTCGCGCGGCTGGCGCTGGCCGATCACGCTGCTCATGCGCTTCCCTCCGAGACCTGCCCCTGAGAGTGCGCGTGGCTCCCGCCGAGGTAGGCCTCGATCACCTTCGGGTCCTGGCGCACCAGCGCCGGCGTGCCGGTGGCGATCGTCTCACCATGATCCAGCACGGTGATGTGCTCGCAGATCCCCATCACCAGCTTCATGTCGTGCTCGATCACCAGGATCCCCAGCGAAAACCGCTCGCGGAGCTCGCGGATGAGCACCATCAGGTCGGCCTTCTCGCGGGTGTTCATGCCCGCGGCGGGCTCGTCCAGCAGCAGGACCTTCGGCCCGGTCGCCAGCGCGCGGGCGATCTCCAGTCGGCGCTGCTCACCGTACGGGAGGTTCCGGGCCTCCTCGTCACGGCGGTTCAGCAGGCCCATCACGTCCAGCAACGACTCGGCCTTCTTCGTGATCTCCTCCTCTTCGCGGAGGAAACCCGGCGTGAGCAGCAGCGCGCGCCACCAGTCGTAGTAGTTGTTCGCGGCCGCCAGCGAGTTGGCGAACCAGGCGCCTCCACTGCCGCCGCTGCGCAGCCGCTCCAGTCGCGCTCGCGAGAAGAGCGCGTGCGACTCGGCGAGACACGCGACCTTCACGTTGTCGATCGCGGTCAGTTCCTTGAACAGGCGGATGTTCTGGAAGGTGCGCGCCAGCCCGAGCCGGTTGATCTGGTGCGGCTTCTTCCCGTTCACCACCACGCCGCCCACCCGGACGGAGCCCCCGGTGGGTCGGTACACGCCGGTGAGGATGTTGAACGCGGTGGTCTTGCCGGCGCCGTTCGGACCAATCAGGCCCTTGAGGTCGCCCTTGCGAACCTCGAAGTTGAAATCGCTCAGCGCGCGAAGGCCGCCGAAGGTGATGCTGGCGTGCTCGGCCTGGAGCAGGGGAAGGTCGCTCATCGCATCCCCCTGAAGCGACGGGGGAGCCACTTCGGCGCGATGTCCCACAGCTCGCGGGTGCCGAACAGTCCCTGCGGCCGCAGCAGCATCAGCACCACCAGCAGCAGGCCGTAGATGGGCATCCGGATCTGGTCCACCTTCTGGGCCATCCCGGTGTTGCCGTGGCCGATCTGGGTGAACAGCGAACGGAGGCCTTCGGGGAGCAGCGTGAGGAACACGGCCGCGGTGATCGCGCCGGTGGTGGAGCCGAGCCCACCTGCGACGATCATCACCACGATCTCCATCGACTTCACGAAGGTGAAGGAGCCCGGGTTGATGATGGGGACGAAGTGCGCGAACAGTCCGCCTGCCACGCCGGCGAAGAACGCGGAGATCACGAAGGCGCGGACCTTGTAGCCGGTGGTGTTCACGCCCATCGCCTCGGCGGCGATTTCGTCCTCGCGGATGGCCAGCAGCGAGCGCCCGTGCGACGACCCGGCGATGCGCCGCGCCACCAGCACGGTCAGGAACACCCACAGCCAAACCATGAACAGGCTCGCGCGCTGGGGAACGCCGGACAGCCCCAGCGCCCGCCCGAGCGACTCGGTGTTCTGGACGACCACGCGGATGATCTCGCCGAACCCGAGCGTCACGATGGCCAGGTAGTCGCCCTTGAGCCGCAGCGATGGCAGGCCGACGATGAACCCGAACAGCGCCGCCACCGCCCCGCCGACGAGCAGCGCGAGCACGAACAGGAGCTGGTCCGAGACGAACACCGGCAGCCCGGAGATGTAGAGCTCCTTCATCTCCAGCGAGAACTTCCCGCCGATGTACGCGCCGACCGCCATGAACCCGGCGTGCCCGATCGAGAACTGACCGGTCATCCCGTTCACGATGTTCAGCGACACGGCGAGCATGACGTTCACGCCCACCAGCGACGCGATGTAGACGAGGAACGGCGACTCGGTCGCTGCCACCTGGCAGATCGCCAGCACGGGCACGGCGAGCAGCACCGGCAGCGGTCCGCGCAGCCACGCGGGGATGCCGCCGGGCCGGGCAATCGCAACCGACTCCATCAGACCTTCTCCGCGGCGACCCGGCCGAAGATGCCTTCGGGCCGCACCAGCAGGATGACGATGAGGAAGCCGAACGCCACCGCGTCACGCCAGGACGACGCGGTGTAGCCGACCACGAACTCCTCGACCAGACCCAGCAGCAGGCCGCCGATCACCGCGCCCGGCACGTGGCCGATCCCGCCGATGACCGCGGCGACGAACGCCTTCAGGCCCACGAACAGGCCCATCAGCGGCTGCACCACGGTGTCCTTCATCGCGTAGAGCAGCCCGGCTCCGGCCGCGAGCGCCGACCCGATCATGAAGGTCACCGCGATCACCCGATCCACCGGGATGCCCATCAGCCCGGCCACCCGGTGATCGAACGACACCGCCCGCATGGCCCGCCCGAAGCGGGTCTTGAACACCAGGAACTGCAGCGCCAGCGTCAGCCCGATGGCGATGGCGAAGGAGATCACCTGCCAGTTCCACAGCACGACGTCGTAGTCGCCGATGATCAGCCACTCCTTCGGCTTGATGATCTCCGGGAAGGCCCGCGGCGCCGCGCCCGGCAGGAAGCCGAAGTCGAGCTGGAACCCGTAGGAGAGCGCGAAGGAGATGCCGATCGCGGTGATCAGCGACGTCAGGCGGGGCTTGTCGCGCAGCGGCCGGTACGCGAACCGCTCGATGAGCAGACCGATCATCGCGCACGCGGCCATCGACACCAGGAACACCAGGGTGACGCC
>JBAWAM010000601.1:0-1926 GCA_049589315.1 Myxococcaceae bacterium | reverse complement strand
CTGAAGAGGCGAAGCGCTTCGACGACTCCTACGCTCTCCTGGAGAAGCATCCGGAGCTGGATCTCGCGGACGCGTTCGGGGTCATCCAGAGCGGTCGCTCGGTGGAGGAATTCCTCGCCCGCAAGGCCCGCGGCAAGGTGAAGGCGGAGATCAAGGAGGCCCGGGGCTCTCTCCCGGGTGAATCGGTCGACGCCTGGCTTCGCCAGATGATCGAGAGCAAGGAAGAGCTCTCCGTTACCTTCGGGGATCGCACGGTGGTGGACCGGCTCCTGGAGAATCAGCCGGTCGCATTCGTCCTCGAGCGCCTGGGCCGGGTGGAGAAACTCCAGGTCGTGGCAATGGCCCGCCGGGAGGCCTGGGAGCAGCTCGCGCCCACGCTGGATCGCGAGCCCAGGCTCACGCGAAAGCCGGTCGCGGTGCAGCGCCAACCGGATCGTCGCCCGGTCGCGGATCCCCGCGTGTTCGCGCCGGAGATCGGGAAGCGTCTGCGTTTCGAGCTCCGGAATGGGATCCGGCTGGAACAGCCACTCCTCAAGGTCGGTCCGTTCGACGTGCTGATCGGGAGCGAAGGCCACGAGCTCTTCGTCCCGCTCCATGCGATGCTCAAGTGGGAGGCGGCGGCGTAGTCCTCCGCGCTACGCCGCGCCCAGCGCCTTCAGCGCTTCGAGCTGTGTCCCGTTCGAGCGCTGGGCGAATTCCATCCGGCACAGGGTCTTCAGCCGCGACATCAGTCGATAGGCAGTCGCCCGGGATCTGCCGTTTTCTTCGGCCCACTGCTCGACGGTCCCAGGGTTCCAGGCTCCTGGCGGAGCGCGCACACGGCCTGTCGAACCCGGGTGCGATCGAACCGCCCCTCGTGACGAAGCGATGCGGGCCACCCACACTCGCTGCTCCGCGGATCGCCGCCCACCGTCGGCAGGACGTCGCGCAGGAAATCGGCGCCCTCCAGGGCGATGAGCTCACCCCGGCGCACGTCGTCGAGCACGTGGCGCTCGAAGAACAGGTTGATCAGGCCGTCGAGCAGATCCATGGACGCGCCACGTCCCATCGCCACGAACGAGAGCGCACGCCGCAGCAGCAGGTAGTCGGCTTCCACGAACGCGCCGGTCCGGTCGAACCGACGCAGCGCTTCGAGCAGGTCCTGGGCGAGCGCCTCCATCTACCCGGAGTTCCTTCGCGACTTGATGAGGACAAGCGGGCTGATCTGGCTGACGTGGGTGTGCTCGCTGGCGGATCGCGAACGCCTGGCCAGAAGCTGCACGTCTCCTTCGCCGAGCTCCACCGCCATCCTGAGATCCGCGAGGCGGTCCAGATGTCGCCGCCGGTCGATCTCCGGCGAATCGAGGAGCACGAGTTGCTGGAGGCAGGCGGTGGCGGCGTCGAGGTACGTCCTGGCGCGCGGGTCGTGGGCGAGCACCAGGTCCCACGCGCGCATCTCGTCCTGCAACAACTGCAGCTCGATGCCGATGCTCCGCACGAGGCGTCCTTCGGTCGTCTCTGCCCAGGTGCGGATGACCTCGACCGGGACCCTCTGCTGCTCTCCGCCCACGGTGCTGAGCCCGAGCACCTCGATGCGCCACGCGGGGCTGTTCGGACGCCCGACGAAGAGGGCGTGGCGCGCGTGCCCCCGCGCGAGTCCTCCCAGCTTCACGTTCAAGGCATGGCCACCTGCCTGGGCCGGGTACTTGTGACGGAGCTCGAGAGCACCCAGCCCGTGTGGCGCGATCTGGAGGGAGAGATCCGGCGCGGCTTCGCCCTGCAGCAAGGCGAAGATGTTCCCCATCGCTGCAGCCAGCCCCTCGGGACCGTCTGCATGGGAGAAGGCATTGCCGGACGGAAGGGTCAGCGCGGTCAGGATGTCGGGCAGGTAGTGCGCCCCGAGTCCGAGTGCATGGAGCGCCACGCCGCTGGCCGCAACCTCCTCTC
>JBAWAM010000600.1:0-10063 GCA_049589315.1 Myxococcaceae bacterium | reverse complement strand
CGAGCTCATGCGCGGTGACCTGGTGCGGATTCTCCACGCGGCGACCGGGGACGTCGAGTACATCTACGGCGACTCGATCTCCTCACTCCGGCAGACCGACGGAGGCGTTCACGTCACGTTCGAGAAGGGCGAGCCGCGAACGTTCGATCTCGTCGTCGGCGCGGATGGCCTCCACTCCAACGTTCGCGGGCTCGTGTTCGGGGACGAGGCGCAGTTCGTCCGCGATCTCGGTCACTTCATCTCGATCTTCACCGTCTCGAACCATCGACAGCTCGATCGTTGCGAGATGATGCATGCCACTCCGGGCAAGACCTCGGGCATGTACAGCACGCGGCAGAGCGCCGATGCGAGGGCGATGTTCCTCTTCGCCGCCCCGCCTCAGTTGACCTGGGATCGGCGCGACGTGATGCAACAGAAGAAGCTCATCGCGGACACGTTCGCCGGCGAGGGCTGGGATGTCCCGAAGCTGCTCGAGTCCATGTGGGACGCTCCCGACTTCTACTTCGACTCCATCAGCCAGGTTCGGATGGACCATTGGTCGAACGGGCGGGTGGCGCTGGTGGGGGATGCCGCGTACTGCCCCTCGCCGGCATCGGGTCAGGGCTCCAGTCTGGGGCTGGTGGGGGCCTACGTCCTTGCCGGAGAGTTGGCCGCGGCGGCAGGCGATCATCAGGTCGCGTTCACCGGCTACCGGAACGAGCTGCGGCACTTCGTCGAGGAGAACCAGAAGCTGGCGGAGAGCAATCTCAGGGGAATGGTGATGCGGTCAGCGGCGCAGCTCCGGATGCAGTTGTTCATGCTTCGCGTGCTGCCCTGGCTTCCGGGCAAGAACTGGATCATCGGCCGCGTCGCCCATGCCATTCACAAGGCGGCCTCGGCGATCACGCTGAAGGACTATCCGGGCGGCTGAGCCCTCGGGCCTCAGCCGCACGTTGCCCGCGGAGAACGGCCGTACGAACAGCAGCCCTCCGCGCTCTGAGCTACGCGTGCGCGCTCTCGCGTGAGGTCATCAGCGAAGTCAGCAGGTTCGTCGCCGGGTCGGCGCGATCCTGGGCGCGGACCTCGACCTGCATTCCGCCTCGGACCACGACGATGTTGAAACGCGGCCGGAGGAACAGGGTCTGCGTCATCGAAGCGCTCCGGTCATGCATGTGATTTGAACTCATACGCCCCCCACGCATGCGGTGCCCCGAACCACCTGTCGCGACACCCTGCGTCTACGTTGATGTTGATGCAATCCGGACGCCAGCCCGCTTCCGCTCTGGCTCCGCATCGTCGCCCCTGATAATCCGCGCACTTGCGTTTTTGCTGCACCGCGAGAAACCGCGCACCGTGTCACGCGCGCCAGACTTTCGTTGCCACTCTGCTGCCGGAGCCTCATGTGATGAGAACGTGCCTGGTCGTCGCCGCCCTGGTTTCTGTCATCTCGTGGACAGCTGCAGAGGCCGCGCGTCCCTATCGGGGTGGAGTTGTGGCGACTGCACACCCGTACGCCAGCGAGGCCGCACTCTCGATTCTTGAGAAAGGCGGAAACGCCACGGATGCAGCGGTGGCGGCGGCGTTCATGCTCGCGGTCGTGGGGCCGTACCACTCGGGCGTGGGTGGCGGAGGATTCGCGCTGGTGCACGACGCGAAGTCCGGCACCACGGATGTCATCGACTTCCGCGAGGTGGCGCCGGCCAAAGCGACCCGGGACATGTACGTCCGCGACGGGAAGGTGGTGCCGGGGCTCTCCACCGACGGAGCGCTGTCGGTGGCGGTGCCCGGCGCGGTGCGCGGGTATCTCGAGCTGCACGCGAAGAAGGGGAAGCTGCCGCGCAGCGTGGTGCTGGCGCCGGCCATCCGAGCTGCGCGCCAGGGCTTCTGGGTCACTCCGAAGTACCAGGCGATCGCGTCGGCGCGGCTCGAGTGTCTTCGCCGCGATCCCGAGGCCTCGCGGCTGTTCCTGCGGAAGGACGCGGGCGGCGCATGGCAGGTCCCGCCCATCGGCACGGTGATCAAGCAGCCGGAGCTGGCGAACACGCTGCAGCAGCTCGCCGCGCGTGGGCCGAGCGCGTTCTATGAGGGCCGCATCGCGAAGGCGATCGCCCGGACGGTGCAGGAGGGCGGCGGGATCCTCACCGAGGAGGATCTGAAGAAGTACACGGTTCGCTGGCGCGAGCCGCTCGAGGGCAGCTACCGCGGCCACCGGATCCTGACCATGCCTCCGCCGTCCGCGGGAGGTCTGGCAATCGTCCAGGTGCTGGCTGCGCTGGAGAAGCTGGAGCCGCAATCGCCGCAGTGGCGCGATCCGCAGCACGTGCACCGGATGGCCGAGGCGATCCGACGGGTGTACGTGGACCGCGCGAAGTACCTCGGCGATCCGGCGTTCGTGGAGATCCCGATGGAGAAGCTGGTGTCCGACGAGGCGATCTCGAAGCTCGCGGCGAGCATCGATCCGGCCCAGGCCACGCCGTCGGTGACGTTGCTGGACGCGGGTGCGGCGGCGACCCAGAGCACCCTCCCCTCACACCCGGGAACCCAGGCGGTGCCCTCTCCCGAGGGCGCACCGAAGCCGAAGCCGGATGCGGGCTCGACGAAGAACACCACGCACATCTCGGTGATCGATCGCACGGGGAACGCCCTGGCGATGACCACGACGGTGAACTACGGCTTCGGCTCCTGCCTGGTGGCGAAGGGTACGGGCGTGCTGCTCAACGACGAGATGGACGACTTCGCCGCGCAGCCGATGGTCCCGAACGCCTACGGCCTGGTCACGGGCGAGGCCAACGCGATCGCACCGGGGAAGGTGCCCCTCTCCTCGATGTCACCCACGCTGGTGTTCCAGAAGGACGCACCGCAGAAGGTGATGATGGCGGTGGGTTCGCCGGGCGGCTCGACGATTCCGACGACGGTGCTCCAGGTCATCTCGAACGTGATCGACCACGACATGGACATCGTCCGGGCGGTCGGTGCGGGGCGCATCCACCATCAGTACATGCCGGACCGCCTGCTCGTGGATCGATACGGGCTCGAGCCGGCGACGCGGAACGAGCTTCGCAAGAAGGGCCACCAGCTTCAGGACCAGACCGCGTGGGGAGACGCCGAGGCGGTCTACGTCGATCCCGAGACGGGGCTCCGCTACGCCGCGTCGGACCCTCGGAACGAGGGGGCTGGCGTAGGACAGGACTGATCAGTCGGGCTCTCCGGCTCCTGCGCGCTTCTGGGCCGGCGCCGGCCCCACTCCCCCGTTCGGGCCCAATGGGTGGAGTGGGGCAGGTCGAACCCGGTCAGTTCTTGTCCGGCACGTATGGCTCACCGAGGTTCAGCCGGTTGTTGACGGTGAGCAGCGCGCGGATGAGCTCGTTGAGCTCGATGAGCATCGCCGTCGCGGAGCCCTTCGTGTGCCCGCCCGCGAGCGGTTGGCAGTTGTCCGCTGGGTCCGGGGTGATGCCGAACTCGTCGCAGTAGGGAGTTCGCACGAGCAGCATGTTGGCGCGATTGAGGAGTGCCTCTGCCGCGCCCATCGGGCGGCCCTTCACCGAAAGCTTGAGCGCTCCGTACGAGAGCCCGCTGAAGGGATCTCGGTAGACCACCATCGCGTCCGTCGTCGGCGCGCCGCCGGTTCCCATGATGAAGAGACGCGATTCGTCGGTGAAGCTGTGGTCGAACGTCGACCCGAAGCGCGCCATGCCAAGCACCTGCCAGTAGACCTGCACGCTGAAGGTCGCAGCCGGGTCCAGCACGCTGGGCTGCGTGGCCTTGAGGTCGCCGCCGTAATTGGGGAAGACGAGCTGACCATTGTTCATGTACGGGCCGACAGCGCTCCAGTCACCGCCGAGGATGGCGGTGTTGATGCGGCTGATCTGCGGTGCAAAGGTGCTGTAGTAGCCGATGCGCCACTGACGGATGTCCTCGGGCGTGGACCGCGCGACGAAGTCGGTCTGGGTGTCGCTGAGCGCCTCGATGGCCATGATTTTGTCGAGATAGAAGCCGACGTGGTGCAGGCACTCCCACCAGGCGTAGCCGCACTCGTTGCGTGTGCTCTCCCAGCTGGTCCGGTAGAACCGCGCGCTGTCAATGCCGAGCGCAACCTCTCCTTGCGCGCTCGGGGTCAGCTTCAACATCGCCTTTCCGTCCGGATCTGACGCCGTCCGGTAGTTGCCGACGTCCGGCATGAGCACTGTCTGGACGAGCTTGTTGAATGCGTTCTGGACGGCCCAGACCTTGCTGCCCCAGCCGTTCACCGGGTCGCTGTAGAATGCCGTGAGCTGGTCGGGCGTGTAGAAGCGGGGGAGCAACTCCTTGTAGAGGCCGAACTCGTCGGTCCAATGCTTCAGGCGCCCGTACAGGTTCAGGTAGTGGCGCGAGACGTAGTTGGAGTGCCCTTGCCCAATCCGCCCGCGCGGGAAGTTGCGGACCACGTACCAGGTATCGAGCTCGTCGAGCAGGTTCTTCATCCGCTCCGCCGAGTCCGCCCCGAAGTCACGCGTGAGGCAGTGGTCCGACAGGTCCGCGCGCGTGTTGGAGCAGTAGATGTACGGGACGCGCGGGCGCCCCTGCTTGTCCGTCACGAAGTCGGCACTGAGCTCCGACACATCGACCAGGGCGCGGTTGTCCGCGCTGTACAGCCTTTCACCCATGCGGTTGAAGTAGCTGGTGTAGTGCACAGCGGCCGGGCCGGACGCGGTGAGGCGCAGGACGTCGCCGTCGCGGTCGTGCCAGTCGCGGAAGTCCTCCACCGGGACGCCGGCGGTGTCGGCGAAGACCTCCACCTTGCCCGCGTAGCCGAAGAGCAGCGCGGCGCGGTCGTATTTGCCGGGGCCGCGCTCGTCCAGGGTGTAGCGAGCGGAGTAATCCATCACCGAGCTGTAGGCGTGATTGTAGATGCGCTGCTGCAGCTCGTTCGGGGTGATGGGATCCACCACGCGTGGCGCCACCGTCCCGTCCGCCGCGCGGATGCGCCAGTAGTCATCGAAGTAGTTCAGTGCGTCGTCCGAACCGCCGAAGTTGTGCATCAGGCCCAGCGTGTGGCCGAGCTCGTGCGCGATGACGGCCTTGTAGATGGACTTACGGACGAGGTCGTAGACCTCGCCCGGCGGCAGCTTCCTCTCGGCCAGGTCCCTGGCGAGACCGAGCATCGCGTCGTCCGCCATCTCGGGCAGGAAGAGGTTCCGCTTCTCGGCGAACTCACGGCGTACGCGCGCACGCTCCGTCGCCAGGCGCGCGAACCCTTCGCGCGCCACGCTCGCCAGGTCCTTCGCCTCCGTCGTCTCTGGCAGTCGCGGATCGATGCCGAGGCCAGCGTAGACCTCGTCGTTCAGCAGCATGTCCTCGACCTCGGTGCCCTCGAGCTGCGCGAGCTTGCCCCTCGAAGTATCCGCGTCCGCACGCATGTGCGTGCGCCTCTCGTACAGGTCGGTCAGGTACGGGCGGAGCCACTCGCGCAGGCCCTTCTGCCGCTGCAGCTGCTCGTCCACATCCGTGGGCGGCTGCCGGCCGGCCTCCCAGAACTTCGCCGACGGGCCGTCCGCGAGGTTCTTGATGAGCTCGGCTGCGCTCTCCAGGCCGTACGTGTTCGTCATTCCCGCGCCCGCCTCGAGCTTCTGGCGCCAGGCGGTGAGGTCCACGCCCTCGATGAACGCCGTCGCCGGCGTCGTGCCGTTGAGCAGGTCGACCATCTCCTGCACGCGGTACGCGGCGAGGTTGTTGTGGTGGTAGACGTAGACGGTCGCGCTGAGGATCTCGCCGGTCTCCGGGTCCACGTTCGACGGGCCGAAGCCGAGCAGCCCATACGTCATGTACTTCGGCACGTACGCGATGAAGGAGTAGCGGAGGTCTCCCAGGCGTGGCGATGTGCCGGGCGCGCCGCACTCCGCCGGGTCTCCCTCGAGGACGGGGTTGTGCTCGCACAGCATGAACATGCGCGGAGGGCTCTGGTGGCCGGCGGCCTTCACGGCATCGACCAGCAGCGCGTTCCACTGGTCCGCGACCTCCCGCGCCGCGGCGAGCAGGACCTTGTCGTCCTGCGGGAACTCCCGATTGACGAAGTAGACGATCGGCTTCGGGACGCGGCCGCCCTCGGTCCGGGTCCAGATGTCGTGTCGGTTCAGGAACCGCTCGCGGCTCTGCTCCAGGAGGCCGCTTCGGGGGTCGTACACCAGTCGATCCGTCCAGAAGAACCCGAACATCTCCGTTGCTGCGCCCTTGTACGGCAGCGGCTCGTAGTCGTTGTCGGGGTCCACCTTCTTGAAGCTGTGCCGGATGGTGTACTCGGCGGGGCCGCACTCCAGCTGTTCGTCCAGGAAGCAGAGCGGGACCTTGCCCCTGCCGGGGAAGTCCGTGGTGCCGCCCTGCGCGAACAGCTTGGTGGTGACGTCGAAGTAGCCCGAGTCGAAGTCGAAGAGGGGCGCGTCGGGGTTCCGGGCGCCGGTGACCGGATCGAACTCCTGCACGTAGTAGGGCACTGGATCGACCGAGGTCTTCTCGAAGTCGAGGCTGTAGTTGGTGACGAGGTTTCGCGACCAGTCGACGCGCATGTAGCGGCGTTCGTACCAGGGCCGGTCGATGTCGTTCTCGGCGAGGACATTCAGCTCCTCACCGGTGGTGTCGTTGTAGGGCCGCGCGATGTCGAAGTGCTTCTGGATGCGGAACGCCGCGACGATCTCGCCCTGATACCGGCCGTCGTTCTTCTCGATGGCGCCGCCTGCCTCGGCGTTCTTGATGAGCTCGGTGGTACGACGCGCGTACAGGAAGTCCTGTTGGATGTCCCAGGTG
The DNA here is from genome assembly GCA_049589315.1 of Myxococcaceae bacterium. GTDB lineage: Bacteria > Myxococcota > Myxococcia > Myxococcales > Myxococcaceae > JBAWAM01. The sequence continues at coordinate 3,307 of JBAWAM010000600.1, read as the reverse complement.
ATGCGGCTGACACCCTCCTGGTCCGCGGCTCCGATGAACGTGAAGCCGTTCGCCGCGGGCATGTCGACGACGGTGCGCTGGTAGTACCACTGATCCACCAGCATCTTCTTGTCCACGTAGTTCGGCTGGACGCGGTTGATGGGGTCACGCGACTGCGCGCACCCCGCCATCGTCAAGAGAAGGGGGAGCGTCGCGCACCCCACGAGCAGGCACTGCAGCCATCTACGCATGAATTCTCTCCTGTACTGCCGACTACGGACGGAGCCTCGCAACCAGGCCCGCGATGTTGAGCCCGAGCTCCAGATTGAACTGCGTGAAGCGGTTGATGAGCGGCATCCGGTACGAGCCGTCCGGCGCCTGCTGCGCGTAGGCGGACCGCACGCTCATGCCTACGGTGAGCTCCTCCGTCGCCTTGAAGCTGGCGCCGGCGCTCGTCGAAACCGAGTAGCGGACGTCGGAGGTCTGCTGCACTTCGAGCGAGATCTCCGGGCTGTCTGCCAACGGGTAGAGGAACGCGTGGCTCAGGCCCGCGCTCAGCGTGAAGCTCAGTCGTGGGGTTGGCGCGTATACCGCGGTCAACCCGTTGCTGAGCGCGAAGCTCGCGTTGCGGCGGCCCGTGTAGACGAGCAGGTCGGCGCAGCTGGAGCCCAGAGAGACCTCGCAGCCGGTGTACAGGTACGTCGTGGGCGCTCCGGTCGTGTATCGATTCCAGAACGTGTCGAAGTTACCCGCGTACGAGACCGTGACCGTACCCAGCTTGCGCGCCAGCGACACGGAAGCGGACATGCCCAGTACGCGCGTGCTCGCCTGACTCGCCTCGCTCGTCGGCAGGGAGAGCGACACTTCGCTCGAGACGTCCAGGTCTATCCACGGCAGCGTGTAGAACCCAGCCGCCCCGAGGCCGAGCCCGAGGTCACCGATGACGAAGCGATCCGTCGTGGAGTCGTTCTGCGTCAGCTCGGAGGCGACGTCGAAGCTGGCGCGCGCGTAGATCTTCTGACTCAGCCAGGCGCGCGGCGCGATGGACAACTGCATCGCATAGTACGGGTTGTACGTCGGCTCCGCGGCTGGGTTGAAGGTCAGGGCCGACACCATGTTCCGGTATGAGATCGTCGTGCCTCGATAGAACGGCGGCGTGGGCGTGGCCGCGGTGGGCGGCGGCATCACCTTCTCCAGCCCGTCTCGTTCGGCGAGGGACGATGCTGACCGCACCATTGCCGTCGACGGCGTGTCCGACTTCGCCGCCGGCTCTTCCGGCGCCCAGGGGCCCGCGCGGAGCGGCTTCGCCGTCGTCGCATCGATAAATCGCCGCCATCCCCATTCCTGCTCCGCGGTCGCCTCGGGCTCGCGGAGCGGGGTTGCCGAAGCGAATCCGGCGAGGGAGATGCCGACGACGAACAGCAGCCGCGCGTGAACACGGTTCGAGAGAAGGCCCATGTGATGGGCGGGGCCTGTACCAGACGTGAATCGAGCGCACGAATTTTCGACGTTGCTTCCACGCCGAATGCATCTTCGTCACGCAGGTACATGCCGACTGCTAGACGATCCAGGTCGACCAAGGGACAGGCGGCCCCTCGACGGGAGGGAAACCGCGCGAGCCCGGGACGTACCAGCCCCGGGCGCGCGCAGCCGGCCAGCGCTGACGCCCTGCCCCGGTGACGTCAGGAGACTACGGCGCCACCGGCGCGACCGGCGCCACCGGGGCCAGGGCCACGCCCCGGAAGCGGAAGGCGGACGGAAGCGTGGTCACGAGGGAGACCACGGGCGTGTCGGTCCCGTTGTCTCGGAACATGAACAGCTTGTTCAAGCTCGTGGTGTAGACGAGGGTGGTGCCATCGTCGAGGCGCCTGGCCGCAAGACCATTCACCGACGTCGATGCGACGGTCGTGCCCTCGAACTTCGGCACGAAGCTCGGCACGTGGTCCCACTGTTTGGTCGCCGCGTTCAGGATGTACTTCTGCACGTGGATGCTGTTGGGCGCGGAGGGGACGGAGTAGTTCGCGATGTACAGCACGTCCATCCCCGGGGTCGCGTCCGTGTCGACGAAGGCGAAGCCCTGGGCCTCGCTGGCAATCTCCGTCGGATTCGGGGCGTTGTCGGTGCCTGCGATGCGGGTGGTGCCCGACTCCTCGGCCGTGGGCAGGCCGACGCCCACCTTGCTCACGCCTACGTACGGGCTCGGAGGAGGGGGAGGGATCACATCACTCCTGGGGGCGGCGCTCATGTACAGCTGCCCGCCGTAGATGCCCAGCCAGCGCACGGTGTTGGGCGAGGCCGCGACGCGGACGGGTGTGGCCCCCGCGCCCGTCTTCGCGTACCAGACGCCGCCGCTGGAGAGGGTCCCGCCGGGGGGGACGGCGCCGTCACCCGACATCCAGAACGCCGTTCCATCCGCCGTCACCACGCTTCGGAAGGGCCTGTCGGTGAAGGCCACCTGCTCGGGCACCTCGAGGGCGACGGCCACCACGCCGTTCGCGTCCATCGTGACCACGGAGCGCGCGGCGCCGACGGCCGAGGATCCGACCTCCAGGGTGCCCGGGGGAGCCCTGTAGGCACCCAGGGTGACGAGGCGCCCGTCGGTCGAGCGGGCCAGCCCACCTTCGAAGGTGGAGGTCCAGGTGATGGACAATGTCGACGGGATGGAAACGGTGGGACGCGCCGGCTCGCCGCTCGCAGGCGAGAGTTCCATCAAGGCGATGGCCGCGGACCCCATCGGGCCCGGCGTACCCCCGTCCGGGACCGGATCCTGCTGCGGGCGGGGCCCCACTCGCAGCACCACGGCATTGGGCAGACACTCCACCAGGACGGTGGTCACGCTGGCCGACGGGACACGTCCCGTTCCGCCGATCACCGTGCAGGTCGCCCCGGCCGGCTGCTGCGACACGGTGATGGTGTACGGCGCACCATCGGACAGCGGCGTGGGGAAGGTGAAGGACGTGGTGTCTGGCGCCACGCTCAGCTCCTCGGCGCCGTTGACGTTCAGCCGCAGCCCGGAGCCCTCGAGGTTCGCCACCATGCCGCCGAGGGTGAACGTGCCGGGACGTGGCGGAGGGCAGGTGACCTGCACGTCGGTGATGTCGGAGGTACCCACCGTGCCCGAGGAGTTGGTGAGGGTGCACTCCTGGTAGGGAGTGACGGGCTGGGCGACGACGCTGACCGTGTACGCGGTGCCGCTGGTCAGCCGGTTCGGGAAGGTGAACGGAGCGCTGGTGGCGCTGGTCGGGTCCCCATCGTTGAGCTTCAGTGTCAGGCCAGTCCCAACGAGGCCCGACACGACGCCTCCGACGGCGTACGTCTGGATATCGGC
>JBAWAM010000599.1:0-3791 GCA_049589315.1 Myxococcaceae bacterium | reverse complement strand
GGTCATCTACCCCATCATGTCAGAGCGCGCCCGGGCCGGCAGTGGGGGCAAGGGCACCGGCGTCAACCGTCTGGCCCGGCCCGGAATGATGCGGCGTGTGATCGGGGGTTCGTACAGCCGGGATGCCGATAAGGAGCTCAATGTCCTCGTCACGAGGAACGAGGTCGAAGCGTACAACCTGCCGATGGGGACCATTTTTGCGTGGATGCGCGCGATTGCGGCGGGGAGCCCTGGCCTGGTGACGCCCGTCGGCATCGACACTTTTGTCGATCCCCGTCGCGAGGGCGGGCGGCTGAACCCCAGGACTCGGGAGCCGCTGGCCCAGGTGGTAACGCTGGGCGGTGAGGAGTCCCTCTTCTATCCCCGTGAGCCGGTCCACGTGGCCCTGGTCAAGGGCACCACGGCCGATGAGCAGGGGAACGTGTCCCTCGAGCGCAACCCGTTCACGCTGGGCGTGCTCTACCTGGCGATGGCCGCCAGGAACTCCGGGGGCACGGTCATCGCCGAAGTGACGCGAACCGCGGCGACCGGCTCGCTGCACCCCCGCGCCGTGGTCATCCCGGCCCCCCTCGTGGACTACGTCGTGGTGGCCTCCGAGGAGTACGAGGACGAGCACGACCCGACGATGAGCGGCGAGATACGCGCGCCGGTCCGCCCGGCTCGACTGCCGCTCGACGAGAAGGTGGTCATCGCCCGTCGAGCCGTGCAGGAGTTCCGGCCCGGCAACGTCGTGAATCTGGGGGCGGGCATTCCGATGTACGTGGTGCCGCACGTGGCCGCCCTGCGAGGCGTCGCCCAGCAGATCACCTTCACCATCGAGCAAGGTCCGATCGGCGGGCTGCCCGCGGTCGGCGGCGTGGCGGTGGGTCCCGAGGCGATCATCGATTCCCTGCAGGTCTTCGACTGGTACGACGGCGGCGGCATCCACGTGGCTTGCCTGTCGTTCGGCGAGGTCGACCGGTTCGGGAACGTGAACGTCGCTCGGTTCGGCGGCATGATGCCGGGCTCCGGCGGGTTCATCAACATCGTCCACGCGGCGCGAAAGATCGTGTTCTGCGGGACGCTGACCGCCAAGGGCCTGCGCACGTCGGTCGGCCCGGCTGGCCTCCGGATCGAGCGGGAAGGTCAGATCCGCCGGTTCGTTGCGGACGTCGAGCTCATCACGTTCAACGGGGAGGCGGCCGTCAAGAAGGGGCAGGAGGCGCTCTACGTGACGGAGCGGGCGGTCTTCCGCCGGGAGCGCGACGGGATGGTGCTCGTCGAGGTGGCGCCGGGTCTCGACGTCCGGAAGGACGTGCTCGCCCACGTCGAGTTTCCGGTTCGCGTGAGCCCGGACCTTCGACCGATGGCGCCGGATCTGTTCGCAGCCGAGTGACGCATGGCGACGGACGTCCGGTCGGTGGTGAGCGCGGATGTTCCGGTTCCGCCCGTCGTGCGCCGGGGATCGCGGGTGCGCCGCATCGCCTGGGGCTTCGCTCCGGTGCTGACGTTCGTGGGGCTGATCGCAATCTGGGCCGCCCTGGTGTCCATCTTCCGGATCCCCGACTACCTCGTTCCGGCGCCGCAGGCGGTCATCCCCCGGTTGATCCAGGCCCGGCACGCGCTGTGGGCCAACGCCATGATCACCCTGCGCGAGATCCTCTTCGGGTTCGCCATCACCGTCGTGCTGAGCATTCCCCTGGGACTCCTGCTGGCCCTGTCGCTCCTGGCACGGCGCCTCGCGTACCCCGTGCTGGTTTTCATCCAGCTGGTGCCAAAGATCGCGATCGCGCCGCTGTTCCTCGTATGGTTTGGATTCGGGATCCAGTCGAAGGTCCTCCTGACGGTCCTGCTCACGTTCTTTCCGCTCCTCCTGGCCAGTATCGCCGGCTTCCAGGCGCTGGACACGCGGCTTCTGTACCTGACTCGATCCATGGGCGCCTCGGCGTGGCAGACCTTCTGGCACGTGCGGTTCCCGAGCGCGCTCCACGTGATCTTTTCGGGGCTCAAGACAGCCGCGACGATCGCAGCCACGGCGGCCATCGTCGCGGAGTTCGTCGGGTCGAACTCCGGACTCGGCTACCAGCTCCTGGTCGCGACCGGTGTACTGGACACTCCGCTCATCTTCGCCATCCTGCTGATCCTCACGGTCATCGGTCTCGGCCTCAACTACCTCATCGAGATGCTGGGGTACTTCGCTATGCCGTGGATGCGCGCGCGGGAGTAGATGTCCTTCCCAGCACACTCCAGACAAGGAGATCGCACATGGATCGCTCACCTTGGAGACGAAGCAGTCGCATCGCCCTGGTCGCGGTGGCCCTGTCAATCGCGGCCTCCGTCACAGTCGTGCCTGCGCCAAGACGGCTGGCCTTCGCCCAAACTCCTGTGCCCATCTCGTTCCAGCTGAACTTCACGGCCGGCGGCTACAACTCCGGCTTCGCCCTGGCGCTCCAGGAGGGTGCCTACAAGCGCGCGGGTCTGGACGTCACGCTCGTGAAAGGACAGGGCTCCGGGACCACCGCGCAGCTGGTCGCCTCCGGCAAATCTGACCTCGGGTACGCGGACGCTCTGGCAGTGATGCAGCTGATCGCCAAGGGCGCCCCGATGAAGGTCGTGTCCACGATCTACCAGTCGAACCCGAACGCAGTGACGGTGCTGGCCTCGTCGGGGATCAAGTCGATCCAGGCGCTGAAGGGACACTCGGTGGCGGTCCCCACCGGGCAGTCACAGACTGCGATGATCCCGATTCTCTTCAAGGCGAACGGGCTGTCGGAGAGCGACGTCAAGCTCGTCAACATGCCCGGCAACGCGATGATCGCGACGCTGCTCCAGAAGCAAGTCGATGCGATGCTGGGCTCGCTCGACAACTACGACATCCTGTTTCAGCAGCGAGGGGTGGAGGTGCTCAGCTTCCCGTTCGCCGACCACGGTGTGGCGACGGTCAGCACCTCGATCATCGCGTCGAACTCCTTCCTCGCCCAGCACGGGGATATCGTCAAGAAGTTCATCGACGCGAGCTTGGAGGGCTGGGACGGCGCGATCAAACGTCCGGACGACGCCATCAAAGCCTTGGTGAAGACGTTCCCTGCGGACACGGACCCCGCACGGAATCTCGCCGAGCTGAAAGCGGCCATTACACTATTCTGCAGCAACGGAGCGAAGTACGTCGGGAAGGCGGAACCGGAGGCCTGGACCCGGACGGTCGGCGTGGCGCAGCAGGTGCTCGGCTTGCCGACCGAGGTGCCCGGCTCCCAGTACTACACGTACGAAGCTCTGCCAGGCACGTTGCGGACGCCCTGTCCCATCCGGTAGTCGGTCCGGGTCGGAGCGTCCGGGCGATGGTGAGCCAGCGCGGTGAGCCAATCGACATCGACCGCGTCACGAAGGCGTTCGAGGCCGATGGGGAGCGTCCGTTCCATGCCCTGACGGAGCTCTCCGTCCGCATCGAAGCCGGCGAGTTCGTCAGCGTGGTCGGGCCGAGCGGGTGCGGGAAGAGCACGCTCATGCTCATGACTGCCGGCCTGCTCGACCCGACGAGCGGCGAGATTCGGGTGGCGGGCAAGCGGCTCGACTCGCCGCTGACCGACGTCGGGATCGTCTTTCAGGACGACCTCCTGCTCGAGTTCAGAAACGCGCTGGACAACGTGCTGCTGCAGGGACGGGTCCGGCGTCTGGACATGCGCGAGGTGCGGCGCCGCGCTGACGAGCTGCTGGAGCAGCTCGGGGTCGCCCACGCGCGGATGCGGTATCCCCGGCAGCTATCCGGCGGCATGCGTCAGAGGGTGTCGCTGGCGCGGGCGCTGGTGCACAGC
>JBAWAM010000598.1:0-3537 GCA_049589315.1 Myxococcaceae bacterium | reverse complement strand
TCAGATGGGGCGCGCGGGTCCGCCCTCGAGACTGACCATGAAGTTCAAGCCCGCGCTGTGACTCACGACAGATGCCGTGCCTGTCGTTTCGGCGAGAGGGTTCCGCGATCCCGAGCTGATCGGGACGCCGTGCGCGACGACCAGGCCTTGAGGAATGGCGGGACCTGCCTCGCGGCTGGCCGGAGATAGTCGCCGAGCACGACCGGACCGGCCTCGTTTGGGCCGAGGCCAAGGTGCACGAGGTACCGGAACATCGCCTCGGTGAGCGCCTCGAGAGACAGGCTGTGGGTCCGCCCGAGCTCCGCGTACAGCCAGTCGGCCAGCGCGAGGAACGCCGCAAACGGCGACGATCCCTGCGACAGGACGGCGCGCGCACTGTCCCGGAAGTTCCCGCTGTTGTGGATGAGGTCCCAGTACTTCGCGAACCGGCGAAGCCTGGCCACGGTGGCAGCGTCCATCACCCGGGTCTCCCGGATCTCATAGGGAGGAGCCGGGTCGTAGACCATACCCCACTCGAGATCGTGCCGGACGATGGGCGTGCCTCGCAGCCGCTTCAGCATTCCCACCTGGATCTCCTGAGGCCCGAGCGCGATCAGTCGGTCGAAGCCCCGCGCGAACGAGTCGAGATCCTCGCCGGGTAATCCCACGATGAGATCCGCGTGCACGTGCACGCCGGTTCGCTCGCGGAGGAAGCGGAAGTTCTCCTCGACCTTCGCGTTGTCCTGCCTCCGGCTGATCCGGCGGCCCACCTCTTCGTTGAAGGTCTGGATGCCCACCTCGAACTGGATGGCACCGGGCGGAAACCGGGCGACCAGCTCACGCACCGGCTCGGGGAGGCGATCGGGGACGAGCTCGAAGTGCACGAACAGGCCGGGCTCGTAGCGGTCGAGGAAGAACTTCAAGATCGCGCTGCTCGTCTGCGGCTTGAGGTTGAAGGTCCGGTCGATGAACTTGAACTGCCGCGCGCCCCTGGCGAGCAGCGCCTCCATCTCCGCCAGGAAACGGTCGAGCGGGACATCCCGCACCGACTTGTCCAGGGAGGACAGGCAGAACTCGCACTTGAACGGGCATCCCCGCGAGGCCTCGACGTACACCACGCGGTGTCGGAGATCCTCGTCGGTGTACAGCCGGTACGGCAGCGCGAGCCGCACCATCTCGGGCAGGTCACCGGCGATCACCTTTTGCTCTGGCGCACGTCCCTCCAGCACCGCCGCGCACAGCGCGTCGAAAGCCACCTCGCCCTCTCCGCAGATGACGTAATCCGCCGCAGCGCAGATCGGCTGCAGGTGGGTTTCGTGGCTGACCTCGGGCCCGCCGAGGACGACCTGGATGTCCGGCCGGGTCTGCTTCAAGAGCCGAACGAGCTCCGTCGTCCGCGCCACGTTCCAGATGTACACGCCAAGCCCGATGATGCGCGGGTTCGAGGAGAGCAGGGTGGCGCAGATCTGCTCCGGTGCTTCCTTGATCGTGAACTCGCGCAGGGCCGCGCGCGCCTGCAGCGGCTCCCTGAGATTCGCCAGCAGCGAGCGAAGTCCCAGCGACGCGTGGGCGTAGCGGGCGTTCAAGGTGGCAAGGATGATGTCGCTCTGACCGGACACGGCCCCAGATGACTACCGATGGCCCGCGCCGTCCAGAGTGCTCAGGGTCGCGAGCGGCTCCGTGTCCGAGGCTACAGGGCTTCGACGAGGAAGCCTCTCTGTGGGGCATCCGTCCGGCTCCGCGACAGAACGGGCGCGCCACGCCGTGCAATCTCGGCGGAGCCGTGAAGAATGGGCGGATGCTCCATCTCTATGCGGAGAGCTTCGCGCCGTGGTGTGAGAAGGCACGTTGGGCGCTCGATCACCACGGCATCCCTTATCGCTACACCGAGCACGTCCCGATGATCGGTGAGCTCCGGTTGCGCCTGGCGGCACGACGGCTCCGCGGCCGCGTGACGGTGCCGCTGCTGGTCCATGGCCGCGACGTGCTGATGGGCTCCGTCGCGATAGCCCGGTTCGCCGAACGCGTGCGCCAGCGGAACGACGCCTCGCGCTCGACGCCGCTCTTTCCCGTCGGGAGGGAGGCAGACCTGGAGACCTGGAACGCGCGCAGCGAATCCGTGATGACCTCCGGGCGGGCCATGTTGCTGGCACGGCTTCTTCGCAGCCCCGCTGCCCTGCGCGAACAGCTGCCGTCCTTCATACCGAAGGCGTTGCGGCCGGTTCTCCAGCCGCTGGCCTCGAGCGGAGTCCACTTCCTGGCGCGCAAGTACGGCGTCCGCTTCGGGGAGGATGCGACGCACCTTACCCGCGCGCGTGCCGCCCTCGATTCGCTTCGCGCGGCGCTCGAGGGCGGGCGCGCGTGGCTGCTCGACGGGTTCTCCTTCGCCGACATCACCATGGCCACGTCTCTGCAGTTCATCCTGCCCGTTGCGGACCGCTACATGTCGCTCGGGCCCGGCACGCGCGAGGCCTGGACCCATCCGACGATCGCGTCCGAGTATGCGGACCTGCTTGCGTGGCGTGATGGCGTCTACACCGCGCGACGCAGACCGGAGGAGCGCGTCGAAGCGAGCGGAGCAGAGGTGGCCTGACGTCTCGCGCGAGGCCGGTGCATGCGCCCGCCAAGGCACAGTACCGACAGCGCCGGATCCCGGGCCCTCGTGTCTGTCTGCTCGTTCCGGTGGTCCCTCCTGATTCGGGCCTACTTGTTGGGCAACGCCCCTATCCCCAACTTGCTTCGACAGGAGCAGAAATGGTCGTCCTCGTCCTCAACTCGCAGGCCGCGCCGGCCCAGGTGGTTCGTCACGCTCGCGCGGCGCGGCGCCTGCGTCTGAGCGTGCCGGGGCTGCAGTGGGACGTGCGTGCAGGCGGACAGGTGGAGCGCGCCCTCTCCGCCTGGCCCGGGGTGGAAGAGGCGAGAGCGGACGTCCGTACCGGCAAGGTGCTCGTGCGCTACTCCCCCGGTGCCCCGCTCCTCGCGCAGCTCCGAGTAGAGCCTGAGGTCCCCCGGGCGCCACGACGCGGCGCGGTCCGCGTGATCCCGAGGGACGCGCAGCCCTGGCACGCGCTGCCCGCGCCCGAGGTGCTGCAGAAGCTGAGGACCTCGAGCGAGGGCCTGTCCCAGGCGGAGCAGGTCGACAGGCTGCGCCAACATGGGCTCAACCTCCAGGAGGAGGAACGCTCCCGGTCCTCTCTGGCGCTGCTCGGGCGGCAGGTGGGCAGCCTGCCCATGGCCCTGCTGCTCGGCTCGGCGGGTGTGAGCGCGTTGCTCGGCGACGGCCTGGAGACGGCCGCCATCCTGGTGGTGGTCGGCGTGAATGTCGCCGTCGGCTACCGGATGGAGAAGAAGAACCAGGAGCTGCTCGCCTCCTGGCGTCAGCTGGAGGCCGGACAGGCGACGGTGTTGCGAGACGGCGTGCTTCGAACCACGTCAGCCGCCGAGCTGGTGCCGGGCGACGTGCTGCTGGTGGGCCCCGGTGACCGGATACCTGCCGACGCGCGCGTGCTGCAGGCGGATCGGCTTGCCTGCGACGAGGCCCTGCTCACGGGTGAGGGC
>JBAWAM010000597.1:0-5631 GCA_049589315.1 Myxococcaceae bacterium | reverse complement strand
CGTCGGCAGTCACTTCGTAGGCCACCCGGACTCCGCCTACTTCGGTGACTCTGGTGAAGGGAACCGCAGCCTCTGGAATCCGCTCGGCGATCTCGTCGAGGCGGATGACCACGGCCGTGGCCTCTACATCCGTCAGCCGCCCGAACGCCCGCCTGGGCCCGAGCCCGAACTTCACTTTTCGGGGCTTCTGCACTCGGTAGTCGTCACACGGCGGGCAGGTGTCCGCAAGTTCGCGTTCGAGGTGAGGACGCCGATGTGCAGCGCGCGAGGCTCGCGACGCCGGCGCATTGATCGCGCAGGAACGAAGAGGGCGCACGCGGCGTAGAGGAGCTTCGCGGAGACGTGGTACGCAGCGCCTCGAGATGACTCTTCCCAACGTGACGTTCCTCGATTCGGCCATTCAGATGCCGGCGCTGATGCTCCCGGTGCGCAGCGTCGTGGTGGAGTTGGAGCAGGCGCGTGTACTGCTGTCTCCCGGGTCGAAGCTGTCCGCGCAGCAGCTCCGCGATGCCGGACCGGTCACCGACATCGTGGCGCCAACCCTGCTTCACACGGCGGGCATGCCGGCCGCCGCAGCGGCGCATCCGAATGCGCGCCTGTGGGGCGCCTCCGGGTGCAGAGAGAAGCTGCCGACGCTGAAGTGGCACGGCGTTCTGGGCGTGGATCCGTGGCCGCACGAGCGTGAGCTGGTGCACATTCCGCTCGAGGGAATGCCCCAGTTGAATGAGAGCGTCTTCCTGCATGCGCGCTCGGGTGCGCTGCTCGTCTCGGACCTGGTCTTCAACATCGCGGATCCGAAGGGCTTTGGATCCTGGCTCGTCTACTCGGTCTTCGGCACCTACGGCAGATTCGCGGTGAGCCGGCTCTTCCTTCGTTACGTGAAGGACCGCGCCGCATTCGAGCGATCGCTTCAGCGGATTGCCTCGCTCGAGTTCGATCACATCGTGCCGAGCCACGGATCGGTGTACTCCGGCGGTGCGAAAGCGAAGTTGCTCGAAGCCCTTCGCGAGCGCGGCTACTGAGCGCCTGCGCTCCCGCCCGCTCGCGAATGGGCCCGCTGACACGGAATCATGAACCGATGGTCCAGCGCCTCGATGCGCTTCGGGCCTGAGCAAGCCGCCGCGCGCGACGCGCGACCCGGTGGCCGCAATCGAGCGCGGATGGGAGCGCTAACACGGCAACGTCGAGGCGCTGGTGAAGGACGGCGTCCACGGCGAGAGCCGCATGAGGTCGGCTACGGAACCCAGCCGGGCAACGCGGCGGCCTGCTTCACCCAGGTCGCCATTTGCGCCTCGTCGAGCTCGTCGCCTTCGTAGATGTCGATCCAGCGCGCGTCCTTGCTCTTTTCCGTGCCTCCGGGAGGAACGGGTCGCAGTGACATGCCTTGGAAGAAGGTCACCTTGACGTAGCGGGTCAGGACGTGGAACGACAGGAACCAACCTTGGCCCTCGATGCCGTAGAACGGCGAGTTCCATCTCACGGCCTTGCGCACGTTGGGCACGTTGCGCACGATGAGCGTGTCGAGGCGCTTCCCGAGGTCGCTCTTCCAGCCCGGCATCGCGGCGATGTACGCCTGCACCGGGGCGTCGCCGTCCGCCTTCGCGATCTGCGGATTGCCGCCCGAGAGTAGGACGACGGCGACCTTCGCGCCTGCCCTCGGCGGGGACTTGGACTTGGTGGCCGGCTTGCGTGGCTTGCTTGCGCTCGTCGTGCCCTTGTCCTTCGGCTTCGCCTTGCCTGGCATGTGTTCCTCCTGGGTTTGTCACCTTTGGCGGGCCGTACCGAGGTGTCGTGCATGCGCCGCGCGCCGCAGCTCGGAATTGCACCTCAGGGTCTACCGTTTCTTCGCCGGCGGGCCATTCTGGGCCACCGCGGCCTTCACGAGCGCCTTGAACGCGTCCGCGTCGACCCTCTCCCCTTCGTGGATGTCGATCGCCCTTCGCGTGTTGCCTTCCAGGCTGGAATTGAAGAGGCGCGATGGGTCTGGGAGCTTGGCCCCCCGGGCGAACGTGAGCTTCACGACCTTCGTGTACGCCTCCCCGGTGCAGACGATCCCGTGGCGCGACCAGACCGGAGTTCCCATCCACTTCCACTCCTCAGTCATCTCGGGGTCCGTTTCCAGGATCAGCGCCCGCATGCGGGCCAGGGTCTCGCCGCGCCATCCCCCAAGGTCGCGGATGCGCTGGTCGATGAGCTGGGAAGCGGGTTGGTCCTCTCTCGCACCTGGCTTGGCCTTGGCGGCCGACTTGCGTGGAGTGCTTGCGCTCGACGTGCCTTTGACCTTCGGCTTCGCCATCAGGGCCTCCTCCGGAGATTGTCACATTTGCGGGTCGTGGCCCGTCAGTCAAATCACGAAACCCGCGCGGAGAATGTGACCGGATGGATTGAGACGGGCTGGCCACGGAGTTCGAGGCCCCGGCATAGTAGAGGGGCGTGACGATGTCGGAGCATTCGGTGGTGATCGCCGGCGCTGGCCCGACCGGGCTGATGTTGGCGGGAGAGCTCGCGTTGGCAGGAGTCGACGTCGCCGTCGTCGAGCGGCGCGCTACTCGGGAGCTCGTCGGTTCGCGTGCAGGCGGTCTCCACGCACGCACCATCGAGGTCCTCGATCAGCGCGGAATCGCCGAGCGGTTCCTGTCGCAGGGCAAAGTGATGCAGGTCGCGCAGTTCGGAGGCATCCCGCTCGACATCAGCGACTTTCCCACGAGCCACAACTACGGGCTCGCGCTCTGGCAGAACCACATCGAGCGGATCCTGGCCGGCTGGGTCGACGAGCTGAAGGTCCCCATTCATCGCGGACGCGAGGTGACGGGCTTCACGCAGGACGACGGGGGCGTGAGCGTCGCGCTCTCCGACGGTCAGTCTGTTCGGGCGCAGTACCTCGTCGGCTGCGACGGAGGCCGCAGCGTCGTCCGCAAGGCCGCAGGCATCGAGTTCCCCGGGTGGGATCCGACGACCAGCAGCCTGATCGCCGAGGTCGAGGTCGCCGCGGAGCCGCCGTGGGGAATCCGTCAGGACGCGCTCGGCGTGCATGCCTTCGGCAAGCTGGACGACGGACCTCGCGTGCGAGTCGTGGTGACCGAAGAGCAGGTCGGAGCCACGAACGAGCCCACGCTGCGCGATCTCAGCGAGAAGCTCATCAAGGTGTACGGCTCCGACTTCGGCGTCCACAGTCCGATCTGGATCTCCCGGTTCACCGACATGACCCGCCAGGCCGCGTCCTACCGCGCGGGACGCGTCCTCCTGGCCGGCGACGCCGCTCACATTCACTACCCCGCAGGCGGCCAGGGCCTCAACATCGGCGTGCAGGACGCGGTGAATCTGGGATGGAAGCTGGCCCAGGTGGTCAAAGGGACCTCGCCCGCGAGCCTGTTGGACACGTACCACTCCGAACGTCACCCGATCGCCGCGCGCTTTCTGCGCATCACGATGGCGCAGGTCGCGCTGCGACGCGGCGACGAACGCGCCAGGGCGCTCGGCGACACTGTCTCCGAGCTCCTCCGCATGGATGAGCCGCGCAAGCGCTACGCCGCGATGATGTCCGGCCTCGACGTCCAATACGACCTCGGCACGGGACACCAGTTGGTGGGACGCCGCATGCCCGACCTAGAAGTCGTCACCGCCGACGGCCCGCGGCGCGTCTTCACGTTCCTGCACCGAGCCCGGCCGATGCTGCTCAACCTGGGCGAGAGCGGCCGTTTCGACGTCGAGACGTGTGCAGATCGCGTTCAGGCGGTCGACGCCCAATACGCCGGCGCGTGGGAGCTGCCGGTGCTCGGCGCGGTCACCGCTCCCGCTGCGGTGCTGATTCGCCCAGACGGCTACGTCGCGTGGGCCGGCGAGCCGCGCGACCCGAAGCTCCGCGACGCTCTGAGCAGCTGGTTCGGCGGAGCTCCAATGCGAACCTTATGACGATTCGAGAAAGCGATCGGGAGGTACTGGCCGTCGGACCCGCGTGGGCGAGTGGCCGACCTTCCCACAAAGGAACGACTCGGATGAAGACGCGCAAACTTGGAGCGTTGGAGGTCTCGGAGCTGGGCGCCGGGTGCATGAGCATCAGCGCCAACTACGGACCCCCGGCGGATAGAAACCAGGGCATCAAGGTCCTTCGGACGGCCCATGAAAACGGCGTCACGTTCTTCGATACTGCGGAAGTCTACGGCCCATACTCGAACGAGGATCTCGTCGGCGAAGCGCTCGCGCCGATCCGCGACAAGGTCCGTATCGCGACCAAGTTCGGCTTCAACCTCGACGGTCCCACTGGGCTGAACAGCCGGCCGGAACACATCAAGAAGGTGCTTGAGGGCTCACTCAAGCGCCTCCGGACCGACCATATCGATCTCTACTACCAGCACCGTGTCGATCCGACCGTGCCAATCGAGGATGTGGCGGGCGTGCTCAAAGAGCTCATCACGCAGGGGAAGGTCCTGCACTTTGGCCTCTCCGAGGCGAGCGCGCGAACGATCCGCCGTGCGCATGCCGTTCAGCCGGTCACGGCAATTCAGACTGAGTACTCGCTGATGGAGAGGGACCCGGAGAAGAACGGCGTCCTGGCGACGTGCGAGGAGCTGGGAATTGGCTTCGTCCCGTGGGGCCCAGTTGGCATGGGCTTCCTGACTGGGACGATAGACGCGCGCACGAAGCTCGACCCGAAGACCGATCTTCGATCCGGCTTCACGCGCTTCAGCCCAGAAAATCTGACAGCCAACAGGCCCATCGTCGATCTGCTCAAACGATTCGCGGAGAGGGAGAAAGCGACACCTGCCCAAATCGCCCTTGCATGGCTATTGGCGCAGAAACCGTTCATCGTTCCGATCCCCGGGACACGCAACCTGGATCACCTGAACGAGAACCACGGGGCAATCCGCGTTCAGCTGACGCCTGCGGAGCTTCGTGAGATCGAGGCTGCTTTCTCCAAAACCACGGTGCACGGTGGACGAATGAACGAGGTGCAGATGCAGGTCGTCGACCGAACGGTGTGACCGGCTCCGCAAAACAGAAGAAGGTGCTGCCAATTGTCGCCCTGGGCGGCAACAGCACCAGGCGATAGTTGGTCTGCTGTTTGCCCTGAAACGAAAAAAGCCCCGGCAGAACCGAGGCTTTCATCGAAGCTCCCCGACCTGGACTCGAACCAGGGACACACGGATTAACAGTCCGTTGCTCTACCAACTGAGCTATCGGGGAATATGGGTGCTGTGAAGCGCGGGCTTTCTAGGTAATCCCGCCGTTCGTGTCAACCAATCTTGATGCACCAGAATTGCGGCTCAGGTCGATTCCGTGGTCAGGGCTCGCCCGGGCGGGGGCCTTGCTGGAGGAGCCGCTCCGTGAGGTCCTCTCTGGCCAGCCGGCAGAGCGGGTTCTGGACCGGTTCCTCCGGGCGCATCGGGAACTCGATGCGACGGAGCGGCAAGCGGTCGCCGAGGCGGTATTCGGCGTAGGGCTGTGGCGCCGCCGTCTGGCGTGGCACGCGGGCGTCATCGCCCCGAGCGAGACCTCCGTTCAGGTCCTGCTCTTCGTCCTCCTCCGCGATCTCGGCGGAGTTCCCGAGGACGATGCTGCCAGATGGTCGGGGCTCGATGCCGCCGGGCACCCCCGGCCGACGACCCTGCCGCGCCCGGGCTTCGGGGCGCT
>JBAWAM010000596.1:0-4279 GCA_049589315.1 Myxococcaceae bacterium | reverse complement strand
GGTGGATCCCATGCGAAATTCCCTTGTCTCTGGTTGCCTCGCTCTCTTCGTCATTGCGTGCGGCAGCACCGGTGGTCGTCACAGGCCAGCTTCTCGCGGGGAGTCGACTGGTCGCCGCGTTTAGCCGGAAGGATGCTGCGGTGTATGAGGCCCTGGGCACGTTCGAGGATCTGGCAAAGGATCTGGACACCGACGTCCCTGGTACTACCGCTGCGGTCGAGCTCACCGCCCGCTTCACCGATTCGGCGGGGAACATCGTGGCGGCGACTGTCGCGGTGTCGCTGTCGTGCGGCAGTGGCAATCTCCTGTGCGGCGGAACCTGCACGAGTGCACTCGGCGAGACATCCTGCGGCGGGTGCAACAGGACCTGCGAAAGCTACACGGCCGCGGAAGGCTACTCGAGCGAGCTGAAGTGCATTGCGAACCCGAGCAACTCGCAGATTCGCTGCGGCGACGACGGCGCGCACCCGACGAATGCGCTGTGGTTGGCGACGTGTGATGCCATCTGTGCCGCGCAGCTCCACGAGGGCAGGCCCATGAAGTGCACGAACACCTGCTCGTACGACTTGGACAACCTCGGCAAGTTGGACGCGCGCTTCAACCAGGGCCCCCGGGGCGGATTCGCCTGGTACACGAGCAGCACGGGGCCTGAGCTGCTCACGACCGTGAGCTGCACGACCGCGCTGAAGCAGACCACGACCCATGAAGGAAAGTCGTTCCGCCTCTGGTCGCGGGGATGCTGCTGCGAAACGGAGTAGAGGCTCGCTCGCCATGCCGAGCTGATCCGACTGAAGAGGCCCGGTGAGCTCTCGTCCTGCCCCGGTCGGCGCTAGCAGGTCGAGTCACCGCTGGGGGTCCTCCCGTGGGTCGGAGTGGCTGGCTGAGACGAAGAAGCAGGGCCGTTCTGCCATCGTTCAACGAGCGCTCCGCCTCTACCTGGAAGAAGCCAGGCGGGAGGGGAGTGTCTGAATTTGGGTGTACGGCTCGAGTAGCTCTACAACGGAGGGGACGAAAGCTGGCGCTGCCCGCCCGCGAAGCAGGCGCGGTCAGCTTCATCCAGCGCTTCGGCTCCGCTCTCCAGCTGAACGTCCACTTCCACGTGCTCGTCCCCAGCGCCGCAGTTGCTGCGCCATTCCACCGCTCGTAGACGTGTCCCTTGCCAGGACACGTGCCCATTCCTTGCCCCGCCACTCGACGCCCACCCCAGGTCCCATCTACCGACCTACGGCGGGTCTAGCGTCAAGTACGTGCGCTTCTACCCGTCCCAGCGGGCGCGTCTCTGATGCCGCTCCTTGGCTCCCTGCGCGACATCAGCTGGCAGGGGCCCATGCCGATCATCGACGTGACCGCGCTCGCGCCCGTGTCCATGTCACTCCGCTACGCAACGCACACGCGCCGAATCTTCCCAGTCGTAGAAGTTGCAGAAAGGAGCGTCGAACGAACCCGTCACCTGGGCGCCGGACGACAGCGTGGCAGAGAAGTTGCCGCGAACCGTGGGAGAAACTGCATCAATCGTCACCTTCGCCGACTCGCTGCCGTCGACTGCTCGAACTTGGTGGAACGTTCCCGAGGAATTCACAGTGCCTCCACCGCACCCGCCTTCTGTGGCGAGGCTCGCGACGGCGATCCGCCCTTCGTACTCGCCAGGGGTGATCGGGCCGGCATCCTCTGGACGATGGACCGCCAGGTGGACGAACCGAGACCCCGGTCGCAGGAGGCCGACATTCCCGTTGGGATCGCAGATGGCGCTGTCCTCCGACAGGCGCACGACCAGCCCATTGTTCCAGGTGCACCTGGAATTCGAGTCGTAGCTGCACGCCCTGTACGTCTGGGCTGCGCTCGACTGCACCGCGACTGCCTTTCCATTGATCGACCCGGTGACCTGGCTACCCGACCTGCTCTCCGTGCCAGCGTCAGCTTCGGAGGAATTCGGACCTCCGCAACCGATTGCGAGGAATGCACTGCCTGCGATTCCGAGGACGACGCGCTTCATTTCTGCTCCTTGCCCGTGTATCGGGTTCCGTCTCTCTCATTGGACGAGGACGTGCGAATCCGTCTCGGATCTATCAAGAAAGCGTCACCACCACAGGTGCACGGTTGCGAGGAGAGCGTCGGCCGTGCAGCTGCCGTGGGTCTGCCGCCGCTTGGCTACTTCCGCGACATCAGTTAGCAGGTGCCCATGCCGATCATCGACGTGACGATGCTCGAGGGACGAACTCCCCGCATGAAGGCCGAGTTGATCCGCGAACTCACCGACGCCGCCGAGAAGGTCCTCGGTGTCCCGCGGCCCTCCATCCGGGTGTTGTTGCGCGAACTCCCGCCGGAGAACTGGGGTGTCGCCGGCGAACCGAAATCGGAGCCCACCCGTTGATGCGCCACCTGTTCGGATGGATCGTCGTCGCGGCGCTCGTCCCCGGGATTGTCGCCGGCTGTCAGCGAACGAAGCCTCCAGACGAGGCACCCCCGCCCGTGGAGAAGCCCCGAATGCCCGAGACTCCAGCTCCCGCCGAAGCCCCTCGCGTGCTGACGATTCCCCCCGCTTCGGGCAAGGCGGAATACCTGGTCGTCCTGCTCCACGGCGTCGGAGCGACGGCGGATTCGTTCTTTCCGATCGCCCAGGCGCTCGCGCCGGCGCTTCCGAATGCGGAGTTCCTCGTCCCCGACGGGTTCCAGCCCTTCGATGGAGCGCCTTCGGGAAGGCAGTGGTTCAGCATCCGTGGCGTGACCGACGAGAACCGCCCGCCCAGGGTGGAGCAGGGCGCGGCACCGTTGAACGCGTGGATCGACCAGGAGCTCTCCCGTCGAGGGCTCGGAGGCGACCGCCTGATCGTGTTGGGCTTCTCACAGGGCGCGATCATGGCCCACTGGCTCGCGCTACGACGGAACCCCGCGCCTGCGGCGATCGTTTCGATCGCGGGACTCCTCGCGGTCGAGGGTAGGCCGGTGGCCCCGAAGCCCTCGCGGGTGCTGCTGGTACACGGTGCTGCCGATACCCGGATGCCCGTCTCGCTGGCCCATGAGGCGGCCAGCGAGCTGAAGGCCCGGGGCGTGGACGTGAAGCTTCAGGTCATCCCCGGACTCGCGCACGGCATCGACGCGCGCGCGCTGGACCAGGTGAAGCAGTTCCTGGTGGAGGTCACCGGCCAGCCGTAGTCGGCTGCTCCTCGACGCGGACCCAGTACTGCGTGCGTCCCAGGAGCGGCAGGCCGATGTAGCCGCGCACCTTCAGCTTCTTGCCGCCGTCCTCGACCGCGACGATGCACTTGTAGGTCTTGCCGTTGGCGGGGTCGAGCACCGTGCCACCGTTCCATTCGGCGCCGTCCTTCACCAGGTCGCTCAGGATGACCATCCCAATGATCGGCTTGTCCTTGAGCGCGCCCTCGCACTTGTCACAGACCGGGTTCTGCTCCTCGGTCGGGGCGCGGAAGAGCTTCTCGATCTTTCCGTACAGCTTTCCGTTCTCCTCATACAGGGTGACGACGGACTTCGGCTTCTTCGTCGCGTCGTCGATGGTGGTCCAGCGACCCAGCGCGGTCGGCGCTTCGGCGAGCGCGCTGGTGGCCAGCAGGAGGGAAAGGGAGGCAAGTCCAAACCAACGGTTCGCAGTCATGAGAGGTCCTCGGGAATGCGATGCAGCCTACGCGAAAACGGGCGCCTGTCGCAGGGGCCACGCCGTTGAGTCCGTGGCATCCGTTGCGCGTCATGCACGAATGCGCCTGCAACGGCGTGTCTCGAGGGCTATTGCCTCACGCAATGACACGGTGTGCCTCGACTCTCCTCATCCTCGCGGCGATCCTGTTCTCACCCCAGGCCCGGGCAGAGGGGTTCCTCCTCGGGCCGGAGTACAGATGGCCAGAGAAGAACGTGTTCCTGCGTGTCGGGGCGGACGTCGTGGCGATCCCCGCGGGTGTGACCCGATGGGAGGCGAACGACTGGGCACAGTTCGCAGGCTGGTCCGCCGCGGTGGGGACGTTGATGTTCGCAGGGCGACCCAGTCTCGACGTTCAGTTGGACCGGTGGCTGATGAACAATCTGGACGGCCACGTCCCATTCATCTGGGGCATCCCGATGCAGGTCGTCCTCTGGAGCGCCATCGGCGTAGGCGGGCTGGGCACCTGGTGGTGGGCCCTGTTCACCGGCAACGACCACGTGGCCCAGGGCCTCTCCCTCATGGCCGAGTCGCTGGCGGTGTCTCAGGTCTACCACCTGTCCCTGAAGTTCCTCATCGGTCGAGACGGTCCGGACACCGGTGATGGCACAGGGCGGATCCTGGGACCGC
>JBAWAM010000595.1:0-1921 GCA_049589315.1 Myxococcaceae bacterium | reverse complement strand
GCGCCCAACTCGCAGCTGCGCGCCAGGGTAGTGCCGACCCCTCCTCCCGCTCCTCCGCCGGCGCAATCCCCCGCACCGGCTCACCCAGCACCGCCCTCCCGGCTCCACTTCGTGTTCGCCACTCCCGTCTCACGCCCCCTCCACTCCCCTCACCTCGCCGAACCGCGTTTATTCGCCCTATCCCCTCCAGCGCTGCGCGGGCGCGAATCGGTCGCCGGTGGCGGGATTGAGGCCCCAGGTGTTTTGGAGTCTCCGAAGCAGAGGACGGTCTTCATCGCAGCCTCCGTGCGATGGCGTTGGCCAGCCGCATCGGCGCTTCGTCCACGAGCGAGAGGAACAGCGATGGCTCCACCAGCTCCACCTCCTGGAGCCGGGGCTTGCCCTCGTTGTCGGTGGCCATGTCCACCCTCGCATAGAGGAGCTGGCGGCCGACCGCGTCCATGACCGCCTCCACCTGCCGGAGCTCGTCGCCTTTGGAGGGGGCGAAGGGGACTGGATCCGCAAACCCGCGCGGCGCCGTCTTCAGCGTCGGTGGCCGCCGCACGGCATGACTGAGGTCACCGTCGATGAAGATGTAGGAGCGTTCCCCCTCCGACTCGAAGGCGCGCAGGTACGGCTGCAGCATCAGCTCATGCGTGGCGGCCAGGCGGGTGACCTCCGCCTGCGCCCGGTGGAGCTCCCCGGCGCGGAAGACATGTGTCTCCGCGGCGCCGGCCGAGACGCAGGGCTTCACCACCCAGGCGTCCCAGCCCTGCTCACGGACCCGGCGCGCCACGTCGACTGGCTGACCGCGGTCCAACCAGACGGTGGGGGTGACCGCCACCCCACGGTCCTGGAGGGTGCGCAGGTAGCTCTTGTGCAGGTTCCAGCTCAGCACCTCCACCGGGTTGTGCAGGGGGCAGATCCGGCTGACGTGGTCTGCCCAGGCGAGGAACGCCTCCCGGTGCAGGTGGCTGTCCCAGGCGGCGCGAATGATCGCCGCGCGCGGGGCGCTCCAGTCCACGTCGGGCCCGTTCCAGACGACGGGCTGGGCGTCCAGGCCCAGCGCGCGCAGAGCGCCCAGGAGCGGCTGCTCATAGGGGTGATTCAGCTGGGGGTATTCGGAACAGGTGACGACGGCGACGTCCATTGCGGCTTCCTCCTCAGGCGCCGCGCAAAGTACCTTCTGGTGGTCCAAGATGAAGGGCCGGAATGGGCTCAGGTTCTGGACCACTTTCGTAGGATGGTTCGCCATGCCGCGCCGTAGCCGAGGAGCGCTCCTCCCCCCCATTCCTGCTCCACGTGTCCGGCGGGGCGACGTCTATCGCGCCCTGCGGGACGCGATGCTGGATGGAACGCTGGGCCAGGGCGTGCTCCTGCCCTCCACACGGATGCTGGCAGTGGAGTACGGGATGTCCCGGACGACCATCGAGGACGTCTATGACCAGCTGGTGAGCGAAGGGCTCATCGAGCGCAGCATCGGGCGGGGCTCGTTCGTTGCTGGGTTGTGGCCGGCGCCAGCCCGACACACTCCCGGGCCAGTCCTCCGCCTCTCCCGCCGTGGCGAGCGCCTCGGCGCGAACGCTGCCTGCCGCGAGCCGCTGGTGCTGCGTCCGTTCAATGCCGGCGTCCCGGATGTCTCGCTGTTCCCTTGGAAGGTGTGGGAGCGTTGCTGGCGCCGAGCGCAGGAGGCGCTGGGCCGGGAGGGCCTGAACCACTGCGACTCCGCCGGCTACCGGCCGCTGCGCGCGGCGCTGGCGAGCTACCTGGCACAGTCGCGAGGCGTGCGTGCCCGTCCGGAGCAGGTCGTGGTGTTCAACAGCACCGCGCAGGCGCTGCACACCCTCTTCCTCCTGCTGCTCGATCGAGGCGACACCTTGTGGGTGGAGGAGCCGGGCTACCCTGGCGTCAGGGCCGCGGCGCACTTGGTGGAGGCCAAGGC
>JBAWAM010000594.1:0-3981 GCA_049589315.1 Myxococcaceae bacterium | reverse complement strand
CTGCCGAAGGATGCGCGTGGTCGAAGACGTCGCCGGCAATGACGAGCACGTCCACGTCGTGCTCGACGATGGCTCCTTCCAGCCAGTCGAGGAAGAGCGCGTGGTCGCGATCGCGGGAGACGCCTTCGAGCGAGGCGCCCAGGTGCCAGTCTGAAGTGTGGAGGATGCGCATGCCGAACCCGAAAGCGCGCGCAGCCTAACTCGCAGGTCCGACAACGAGTTGCCTCAGCTTCGTCTCCGCAGTCGCAGGAGTCCCGACAAGAGGAGCAATGCGCCGACACTGCTTCCCCCGATCGCGGAAGAGCATCCACCGCCGAAGGCCCCGGGCGAGAGCTGCTCTGGTCCGGTCCGGTCCGACTCATTTCCCGCCAGGTCTACTGCGGCGAGCACGAGCACCGTGGAGCGGTCCTCGCCCAGCCTCAGGTTTTCATGACAGGCACCCCTGCCCAGGAACCCGAGGCCGCCTCTCACTGCGGTGGTCGGTCGCGAGAAATCCAGCGCGTCCGCTGTGGGGGCCGCGTAGACGTGGAACCACACGTCTTCCGTTGATGCCTGATCGTCCACACCTGGAGAGATCTCCACGGAATAGCCGACCGATTCGCCGCAACTCGAGGTGCCGCCGAAGATCGACCTGCTCCCGTCGGTGAACTCGACGCTTCTCAATCCCTCCGAGTGCGGCCTCGTCTCATCGCGGCCGCTGCCCGTCGTGAATGAGCTGACCGGCCTTCCTTCCAGCACGAGCCGATAGGTCGCTCCGGCTTTCAGGGCCTGGTCCGGGCGAACCCGGAGGTACAGGACGGGCGAGTCGTCGTGGACCTCCACCGTGCTGGGCACAAGGCCGTCGTCGCTCTCCAACGCGATTTCACGGGGGACGCCGAAGGTGACCAGCAGCTTGATCTCGGAGTTGGTGGGGACGTTCGTCGCCCCCTCCGACGGGCTCACTGCGATCACGCCCCCAAGACAGGAGCACGCATCACTCTGGGTGGGCCAGAGGGTGAGGGACAGCCAGATGACGGCGAAAACCTGAAAAACCAGCTTCATCTGCACTCCTCCTTCGATGCCCCACGTATGACTCTGGCCAGTGTTTCCTCGCCTTTTTTGTGACGCGGATGTCACGGTTCGGGACGGCATTGTCGCACTTTTCCCCGCGTGTAGGCGGGCGCTTCCCTCTGAAGGTGGGATTGGCGCTCCTTTTGCTTTCACGGGATCGGAAAAACGCACCATGAACGCCTCTTCTGTACTTCTCATCCTGCACGCGCTGACGACGAGCGTCGCGGCGGTTTCCGCTCCCGCGCCGGCTCCGGTGGAGCGCGTGGACTCGTCCTGGTTCGAGGACAAGGGTGCGTCGTCGTCGGGGCGCGCGCTCAGTCCGTTCGGCCTGTTTCCGATCTGGGAGAACACCGCGACGGTGCTCGGCCACGGCCAGGTGTACCTCGGCTCGCATCTGCTGGGCGTAGGGCTGGGTGACCGGCTGCAGATCGGCACGCACCCGGTTCGGGACGTGATGTTCACGCCGAACCTCCACGCGAAGTTCCTGGTCTTCGAACGGCCGCGGCTTCGGATCGCAGCGCACGCCGAGGTGTTGTGGATGACGCAGGGGGCTTCACAGGCCTTCACCGTCTCCAACTTCGTCTCCAGGCTCAGCACCGTCGAGAACGCCTTCTGGGTGGCGCCGCTGGGGGTCACCGCCAGCATTGCCCCGATGAGGGGGCTGTTCGTCCACGTCACCACCACCGCGCAGGGGGTGACGTCCAAAGCGCTCCCCGAGCCGCAGGTGACCTTCGGCGTGTCGGCGCAGCTCGAGTGGAGGCCGTTCGAGCACCACGCTTTCACTTTCCACGCGGCCGAGGTCGGTCTGCACCGACACGACTACGCCCTGGTCGGGGCCTCCTACCGCTACCAGCGGTGGATCTTCGAAGGATCGATTGGTTACGCGCGACGTTTCTATCGGGATGGCGGACAGGGCTTCCCGATCGCAGCACTGGGAGTGGAGCTATGAAGCGCTGGGTGGTGGCGGTCGCGGTGATCGCCTTCTCGATGGGGTGTGACTGGGATCAGGCGGCGCTGCTGAACGGGGTGTCGGTCCAGCACGAGGTCAGCGAGTCCCGCCTCGTGAAGGTCTACCTGGCGTTGGACGGGGTCTCCCATCCCGCGATGGTGGAGGCGCAGCAGCGGGGCGCGTTCTCTGACTTCGACCTGGCGAAGTCGATCCCCATGTTCCCGGCGACCAGCGACGCGAGCTGGTCCCGCATCCTCCGCACGGAACCGTTCGGCGGCTACGAGTACACCTACTACGACCCGAACGCGGACAAGGTGAGCAACGACGGCTTCGGTGGCCTGGTCTCGCACGCCGCGCCGCATCCGCACGGGAGCGAGGACTTCCCGTACTACGACGCGTTCGACGTCCATGGCGCGGGCTATCTGGACAGCGTGGAGAAGTACGCCGCGCCCGAGCTGATCTACCGGGAGGCGCTGGACCAGCTCTTCATCCTGCTCGCCGGGCGGATGGCGACCCAGACCACCTTCACCGGCTACCTGCTCGAGCTGGACATCGTCGGTCACTACGGACAGCAGGACGCGATGGTGGACATGCTCGTGGAGCTCTCGCAGCGCATCGACAAGTTCAAGGCGGACCACCCGGAGGTCACCTTCCAGTTCACGCTCTTCTCCGATCACGGCGTGGACAACGTCCGCAAGCCGCCCGAGAACTTCGTCACCCAGGCGGACATCCTCCGTTCGGTGGGGGTCGAGCCGGCGAAGAACTTCCGGGACGCCGCGAAGCGAGGGCTCTCGCTCTGGGCGGTGGCGCCGGAGCACACGCGCGTGACGTACGGCACCCTGAACACCCCGCCGGAGCTCGTGCCCGAGATCGCTCGACGGATCTCGACCAGCGACGCGGTGGATCTGGTCATCGCCCAGGTGCAGGCTCCGGAAGGCGCCCCTGCCGCGTCCGACTGGGTCTCGCTGTTCCTCTCCGGCCAGGAGGTCCTGCGCTTCGGGTTCGACGCTCAGACCGACACGTACTGGCTCCCCGCGTCCGGCGCGTACGCACAGCTCGATGTCGATCCGCCCTTCACGACCGGAGCTGCCTGGGAGGGCTTCTCCGACGAGACGCTCTTCGCCGCGACGGCCCACCGCCGGTACCCGGACCTGTTCTATCGGGCGCGCACCTCCCTCCTCCCCATCGGGGTCCGGAACTCGGCGCCCGTCCTCTTCTCGCTCAGGGAGGAGTACGCGCTGAAGGGGCTCTCGATGCCGTTCGCCGAGGAGGCAGGCGCGGGCGGTTCGCACGGGGCCATGGGCGGCATCGGGAGCCAGGCGATGCTCGCGAGCGAGGAGCGTGACCTCCCGGGCGTCATCCGTTCGGAGAGCATCCTGGACATGTTCCCTTCGATGAGGGCGCACCTCGAGGCGCGCGGCGTCACCCTCGTTCCGGGGGAGGCGAACGCGGCGCTCGAGGAAGCGGCGCTGCGCGCCATCCACTGAGGACCAGGGCAAACAGAGCACCCGCGCCGGCGACCGGCCAGAGGACCATGGGAAGCGCCCCCAGCATCGGGTCCGACGTGAGCGGTCGGTCGGAGAAGGCGCCTTCAAAGACGAACAGCACGGCGGCGGGCAGGGCGCTCACGAGGGCGATCCCCAGCAGCCAGGGTCGCCTTCGCGCCGGGTCGCGCAGACGTCGAAGCCACCACGCGGAGATTGCCGCCGCGCAGGCGAGCAGGAGCGCCGCGCTTCGAACCGGGATCCAGCCGGGCCCGGACGCCGAGCTGAAAGACGGCGGGCCCCAGATCAACCCGCTCAGTCCGGCGAAGGCACACAACGCGATGGCACCTGCGAGGGCGCCCGCTCCGACGTCGGCGAGGGAGCGCCGCAACCACCCGGCGAGCGCGAGACCGAGGACAGCGACGAGGACCGCGCGCTCCCATCGGTCGCGATGCTGCTGCTGCGTCAGCTCGAGAACGGCCTTGTCTCGCGCCCGCG
>JBAWAM010000593.1:0-9195 GCA_049589315.1 Myxococcaceae bacterium | reverse complement strand
GCCCGCCTGCTCCCGGGTGGCTCGCTGATGAGGTCCCTGGGCAACCAGGGCCCTAGACGAATGTTCGCTGCCCGTCCGAAAGGGCGGGTACAAAACTCGGCTTACAAGGCCACTCCGGCGTTTTTCTCTACTGACCGACCTTGAGGGTCCCGAGCAGGACCCTGTTCCGCCCGTCGTTGCGGACCTTGTCCGGGTTCTTCAGGGTCAGCCGGGTGTCGCTCTGCGCGTGCCAGAACCCGGCCCACACGTTGAGCCCCCGCAGCTCGGAAGCGGCGGTCGCCGGCACGTTCACCGCGAACGTGTCCTCGACCACCTCTCCCTTTTCCCACGACGACGTCGGACGGGTCCCACTCACCGGGGCGTGATCGACGTTCATCCGCTCGAGCCGCCCATCGACGTCCTCGACGTGCACGAACACCAGGTAGTCCTGGGGGATCTTCTCCAGGACCCGGTACTTCGCGGTGACACGGACGACCTCGCCCGGGAAGGCCCGGCCGGGTTCCATCACTACGTCCACGATCTCCAACTTGTCCTCGAGGATCGCGCCATTCGGCAGCCGGACGGGGGCAGCGTTGGCCACCAGGGCGGCCGCGCTCACCGCAGGGTCACCGGCCCCGGGGACCTGACTTCCGGGGGCCTCGACGAGGCACGCAGTGGAGGCGGACGCGAGCAGAATCGACGTGAGAATCCGGGCGCGCATCAGGGGGGCGTTATAGAGCGGCCACCGCTGCATCTGCCAGCCGATTGATGTATGTGCAGCGGCCTCATGTTCCGGCTGCCGCCTGCCCACCTGCTCATCGAGGCTCAGACCGCTCCCACGGTTCCTGCGCCTCAACCGGTCCCCTCCCCTGCTCCGGAGGCGAGTCCGATCGGCACGTACGTCGGCATCGCGGTCATCGCCCTGCTCGTGCTGCTGGCGGCGCTCGCGTTCCGGAAGCTGTTCTTCAAGAAGCGTCCCCCGCTCCCCCCTCCGCCGAAGCCGGCGGTGCCCGAGGAGAAGCCGGCGCTCCCTCCGGTCCAGGCATTCAAGGTCGAGCTGCCGCAGTCCGCGCAGGAAGCGCAGCGCCGCGCCGAAGCGGCCGAAGCGCACCTTCAAGCGGAGGAGCTCGCCCGGAAGCGCCGCGAGCTCGGCGAGTCCGCCGCGAAGGCCGCCGCCGAGGAGAGGGTCCGGCTCGAAGCAGAGGCCGCCGCGCTGAAGGCCCGCGAAGAGGACGCCAAACGCGTCGAGTACCGCGCCAGGAAGGCCGCCGAGCAGGAGGAGAAGGAGCGCCACAAGCGCGAACGCGAAGAAGCGGAGCGGCTGCGCCGGGAGGCCGAGGAGCAGGCCCGCCTCGAGGCCGAAGCGCGCCGTCAGGCGGAGCTCGAAGCGGAGCGCCGGAAGATCGAAGCCGAGGCGGGCCGCACCCTCTCCCAGGGCCTCGACAAGACGAGGACGCAGGGCTTCATGGCCCGGCTCAACTCGTTCTTCGGCGAGAAGAAGCCCGTCGACGAGAGCCTCCTGGCCGAGCTCGAGGAGATCCTGTTCACCGCGGACATCGGCGTCGGCACGGCGTCGAAGCTGGTCGAGACGGTCCGTGAGAAGGCGAAGCGCAACGAGCTGGCCGATCCAGCGAAGGTGAAGGACCTCATCCGCGCGGAGATCGCGAAGATCGTCGACCTTCCGCTGAAGGGAACGCCGCTCGACGGCGGTGGTCCCCCGCACGTGGTGATGGTGGTCGGCGTGAACGGCGCAGGGAAGACCACCACCATCGGCAAGCTCGCCGCAAAGCTGACCCGCTCGGGGAAGAAGGTGGTGCTGGGCGCCGCGGACACCTTCCGCGCCGCGGCCACCGAGCAGCTCGGGGTCTGGGCGCAGCGCGCTGGGGCGGAGCTGGTGACGGGCCCGGAGGGATCGGACCCCGGCTCGGTCGCGTTCGAGGCGGTGAAGAAGGGCAAGGAGTCCGGCGCCGACGTGGTCGTCGTCGACACGGCCGGGCGGCTCCAGACGAAGGCCCCGCTGATGGAGGAGCTCAAGAAGGTCCACCGGGTGACCGACAAGGCCCTCTCCGGCGCCCCTCACGAGATCCTGCTGGTCGTCGACGCCACCACGGGTCAGAACGCGATCCAGCAGGCGAAGCTCTTCTCCGAGGCGGTGCCGATCTCCGGCATTGCCCTCACCAAGCTGGACGGCACGGCCAAGGGCGGCGTGATCATCGGCATCTGCGACGAGCTGAAGATCCCGGTGCTCTGGGTGGGCGTGGGCGAGAAGGTCGAGGACCTGCGCAGGTTCGACCCGAAGGAGTTCGTCGCCGCGCTGTTCGACTGAGTCTGGTTCCGGCCCTGGCTAGAAGCCCACGATCGCCGGCGGATTGAGGACGGCGTCGCAGGCACTCGGCAGGCACACCTGCGACGGCGGGAGCCCGCTGTTCCCTCTGATGAGCAGGTAGGCGACGGATGCGCCCGCTGCCACGACCGCGCCGGCCCCCGCCCAGACATACCAACGCTGGTGGAGGGGAACGGCCTCGACCACCGGCGCCGGGTCCGGCTCCAGCGGGAGGTCAGCGCTTCCGTCATTCAGCGAGAACCTGGGGACCAGATCCGTCTGCTCGGGCCGATCGCCGTTGACCGCCGTCAGGGTCCGGGTCGCTCCCTCGAGCGGCCTGAGGGTCCCGGTCACGGTGTAGTCGCGGCCCGCACGCACCGCGATGCGTGAGGTGTAGTCCTCGAAGCCCTCGCGGAGAATCTTCACTTCGTGAACGCCCGGCGGAACGATCAGCCCGGTCACCGGCGCCTCGCCGAGGTGCTTTCCATCGAGGAACACGCGGCCACCGGGAACGTCCGCGGACACTGCGAGGACGCCCGCCAAAGCCTCGAGCGCTGCGGAAACCTCCGTGGTCTTCTCCGGCTTCGCCCGGATCTTGCGGGTGTACTCGGCAAAGCCGGGGCGACGCACGACCAAGGTGTGCTCCCCGGGGTCGACCTCGAGCGGGGTGTCGGCGTGGACCTGCTCGCCGTCGAGCAGCACCTCTGCGTCCTCCGGCCCCACCACCTTCACCACCAACTCGGTCTTGCTGGGCACCAGGGGCGCGACGTGCAGTTCGTGCCCCGCTGGCGGGGGCGCAACCTGCTGCGTCCGGCGCTGCTTCCGGACCTTCCGCTTCTTCGGTTGGGCCTTCTTGTCCGCAGGAGACTGCGGCGTCAGCGGTGTAAGCAGGTCGTCCAGCTGGGCGGAGGCGTGGAGTGGCAGCAGCGCGACAATCAGCGCGAGCACCCAGCGGCGTGCGGTCATGGACACAAGGTTAGGAAGTCGTCCACCCACCGGTCAAACGCAGAATGCGGCTGATAGGGTCAGAAGTCCGACATGAAGAGTTTCCCTACCCCTCTGGCCCTGCTCACCGCAGCCACGCTGAGCGCCTGTCCGTCGCGTCCGCCCACGCCCGCTCCCCCTGCGGAGGCTACACGCCTGCCGCCAGCCAGGGTGCCAGAGGGCTGCGAGAGGGACCTGTCGGGGCGCTACGCCCACGCGAAGCACCCGGACTGGACCTATGTGGCGACCGACGACGGCGAAACGCTGGCGATCCACGTCGCGCGCGCGTTCGATGACGGTGGAACGACCGGGGGCGCAGACGACGGCGCGAAGGTCGTCCTTCACCGCACCGCGGAGGGCTTTCTCGGCACGACCCGGGCGATGGCGTTCGCCGCCCAGGGGATCGAGTGCGAGGTCGACTTCCCCACGGAGCTGGTGGGATGCCCGGACGGAGGATTGCTCCTGTCGACGGTGGAGAGCGTGTCGATCAACGAAGCCTGCGTGCTCGCAAAGGTGCCCCCGGATGCCCCCCGCGAGCAGCACCTGCTCCTGCCGGTCGGGACCCAGCCGGCTCCGGTCGACGCGGGGGCTTCGGCGGACGCCCCCCGGTGAGCCCTCGCCTGACACGTTGCCGGCCGACCGGTCGGACGGAGTAGGATGCCCGCCATGTGTCGTCTACTTCCCGTTCTGGCGCTCGTCGCCGTGGTGGGCTGTCAGTGCAGTGATTCGCCCGTCAATCCGATCAGCCCGTGTCAAGGCGTCGAGGGTGCCGATCCGGACCACCCGAAGGCCTGCGTCAGCTCGGACGAGTGCGGCGACCACTTCTCCTGCACGTCGGTGAAGGACCGCGACGGCCTGCAGTGCTGCATGTTCGCAGACCGCAAGTGCAACACCGAGGCGGACTGCTGCCCCGGCCAGACCTGTCCGGCCGACCGTCGGGAGTGCTTCGACAAGTTTCTCGAATGCGAGACCGACGCGGACTGTGGCGATTCGGGGGACCGGTTCTGCGAGCTCTGGGAGGACAGCTACGGAACGTCGAGCCGCTGCCGGTTCAAGGCGTGTGGCGCCCTGGGCGAGTGCCCCGAGGGTCAGGCCTGCTTCCAGGGCGAATGCATGGCAGGGCTCCCCTGCGGCGGCCAGTGCGAGGCGGGCAAGGCCTGCGTTCCGACCATCGATCGGTGCCAGGACTACGCCTGCCCCACCAGCTGCGCGCCCGGATTCATCGCGACCTTCAGCGACAGCCGGAACATCTGGGACTCCTGCAATCTCCCGACGGTCGCGTGCGAATGCGCCGAGCTGCCGCCGCTGCGATCGGAAGACGTCGGCCGGTTCTCCGCGATCGCCACCACCTCCGCGCCGCAGAAGGCGGTGTACGTGTCCCTCTATGACGGTCAGTACGGAGATCTGGTGGTGAACCGCTACGAGACCGACGGCCGACTTGCGCGTCAGGACTACGTGGACGGCGTGCCCGCGAATGCGGCTGCGAAGTACGGCCCCTCCGGCGCGCGCGGCGGCGTCACCGACCCCGGTCCGGACGTGGGTCGCTACACCGACGTGGCCACCCACGGAGACCAGGTGTACGTGAGCTACTTCGACGCCACCAACGGCGATCTGAAGCTGGCCATCCGCCAGGGCGACGGAAGCTGGAGCACCGTGCGCGTGGACGGCGCCGACGCGGATCTCGGGCTGTACACCTCCCTCGCCGTCGACGCCGACGGGTTCCCGGTCATCTCCTACTTCCAACGCGGAGGTGACGCTGCGTTCAACCCGGCCGCCTGCCCCGGCACGCCCCCGACCGGCGACCGTCGGTTCATCAGCGCCCTGAAGCTGGCGCGCGCCACCTCGGCGAACCCCGGCCCGAACGACTTCACCACCACCTTCGTCGCATGCCAGAGCCGGCCGCCCCCGGCGTGCTTCGGCTGCAGCGACACCTGCGCGGATCCCGGCACCGGCCCCGCCTGCTTCACCGCCGCGACCACCTGCACCGGCTGCGACGCCAACACCGAGACCTGCGTGCTCGTGAACGGCACCGCCACCTGCGCCAAGAAGTACAACCCCTCCGAGCTCAACGCGATCCCCGATGGCGTGGGCCTGTTCAGCTCGGTGGTGACCGACGGCAAGGACGCGGTGATCGCCTACATGCGTCGGACCGACGGCAAGGGCGCACTGGAGACGGTGCGCGTGAGTGGGAGCGGCGCGGTGTCCGGGCGGGTGGTGCTCGATGCCGCCGGCGACACCGGCTACTTCCCGGCGCTGGCGCGCGATCCGTCGACCCGGAACTACGCGGTCGCCTGGCACGACTTCTCGTCGCGCAAGCTGAAGTTCCTGTTCGCGCCGAACCTGACCGCGGGCTTGTCTCCCGAGATCATCGATCACGGCGCCGGCGCCCCCGGGTCCGGAGACGCGAGCTGGGTGGGGACCGACGTCGCGCTTACCTTCGCGCCGAACGGCACGGTCTTCGCTGCCTACCAGGACGCCACCCGCGGAGACCTGAAGGTCGCCGCCCGCAAGGCCGGCTGGGAGCCGCTCACGCCCGCCCGGACCGAGGGGGCCGTGGGCTTCTTCGCTGACGCGGCCTTCCTGGGGCAGACGCTGTACATGAGCCACGCGCGGATCCACGCGAAGCTCCTCTCCGGCGAGCCGCGCGTCGACAACACCCTCCTCCTGGATCGAATCAACGTGCCGTGATCACTCACGAGGTCGAATTCGAACGCGCCGAAGAACTCCTCCAGGGGCTCTATCCGAATGGGCGCCTGGGAGGGCTGACCATCGACGGCCTTCCGCCGGCGTCGGTGGGCGCTCGCGTCGACCTCGTGGTGCACATCCGGACGCCCGCGCGCCGGCACTTCTGCGTCCGGACCCGCTTGAGCTGGGCTCGGAGGAAGGGGGC
The DNA here is from genome assembly GCA_049589315.1 of Myxococcaceae bacterium. Lineage (GTDB taxonomy): Bacteria > Myxococcota > Myxococcia > Myxococcales > Myxococcaceae > JBAWAM01. Next base: position 3,019 of record JBAWAM010000593.1, on the reverse strand, counting down.
GCGGGGACTCAAGGAGTGCTTCGGCCTCGACTTCCTGGAGGAGGACGCCAGCGCCCGGGAGCGGCTCGTTTCATTCGCCCTGGGCAAGGGTTCTGTCGAGACGGTCCGGTACGAGCAGCGGCGCCGGCTGGAGCTTCCCGTCGTCCTTACCTACGACGGGATCCAACGGCACGAACAGCTCGCAGATCTCTCGATCGGCGGCGCGTTCGTCCGGTCCCAGGCGCCTCTCCCGAGAGGCTGCGAAGTGGAGCTCAGCATGCGGCCGCCGCGTGCCCTGACGCGGCTGAACCTGCCGGCGCGCGTGGTGTGGCTGCGACGAACCGGCGATGCGGCCGGGATGGGGCTCGAGTTCGCGTTCGAGACCCCGAAGCAGGCGGAGCGCTTGCAGAAGCTGCTGGCGAGGCTCGTGCCGCCGGCTACGCAGCCCGACGCGCCTCGTCGTTGATCGCCGGCCGCGTCCGCAGCCGGATCACGTCCGCCATCTTCACTTTGCCCTCCAGCAGGCTGGTCAGACCGACGTAGAGGAAGCCGGTCTGGAACAGCATCAGGAACGGGATCGACGTCCAGATCTCCTTGTCGACCGCGAACCAGAGGGCGAGCGTGAAGTAGGCGCCGAAGGCGAGCTCCACCAGCGGAGTGAGGGTCTTGCTGCCGCGGTAGCTCTTCTTGACCGCGACCTTCACCTGCTTGCCTTCCGCGCCGGTCTTCGGAGTACGGGCGAAGGCAGACTGTTGCCCCAGGAGCGCTTCGACCACGGCGCGGGCGTTGTTGATGGCCAGACCGATGCCGAGGCTGAGGACGAACGGCAGGTACTTCACGCACCCCCACCAGCTCAGCCCCTGCTCGCGGAGGCTGGAGATGTAGAACACGCCGACCGACGCGCTGGCGGTGATGAAGAACGGGAGATCCAGGAACAGCGTCCCATACAGGCCGTGCTGGAAGCGCACGACCATGCTGAGCGGCATCATCACCGACAGCAGCACCATCAGCAGGAAGGCGATGTTGCTGGTGAGGTGGAAGAACGCCTCGCGCTTCACCTTGTACGGGACGTCGCTCTTGAGGATGGTCGGCAGGAGCTTCTTGGCCGTCTGGATCTGGCCCTTGGCCCAGCGGTGTTGCTGGCTCTTGAAGGCGTTCAGATCGACCGGGACCTCGGCGGGAGAGACCACGTCGGGCAGGTACACGAACTGCCAGCCCTTGAGCTGCGCCCGGTAGGACAGGTCGGTGTCCTCGGTGAGGGTGTCGTGCTCCCAGCCGCCCGCCTCGGAGATGGCATTGCGCCGCCAGATGCCGGCGGTGCCGTTGAAGTTGAAGAAGCACCCGGAGCGGTTGCGCGCGGTGTGCTCGATGACGAAGTGCCCGTCCAGGAGGATGCCCTGGGCCTGCGTCAGCATCGAGAAGTCACGATTGAGGTGGTCCCACCGGACCTGGACCATCCCCACCTTCGCGTCGGCGAAGAACGGGACGGTGCGCTTGAGGAAGTCCGCGTGGGGAACGAAGTCCGCGTCGAAGATGGCGACGAACTCGCCCTTCGCGTGCTTGAGCCCGTTCTCCAGGGCGCCCGCCTTGAAGCCCGACCGGTTGGTGCGGTGGATGTAGACGATGTCGTGGCCCTGGGCCCGGGCGCGCTCCACCGCGGCGCGAGCGATGCCGCAGGTCTCGTCGGTGGAGTCGTCCAGGACCTGGATCTCCAACAGCTCGCGCGGGTAGTCGATCTTGCAGACCGAGTCGACCAGGCGCTCCACGACGTACATCTCGTTGAAGATGGGAAGCTGGATGGTGACGCGCGGCAGCTTCTTCAGCCGCCCGTTCGGCACGGGGATCCGGTACTTGTGGCGGTGGTACAGATACGCCATCCGGTAGCGGTGCGAGCCATACACACCCAGGATCAAGAGGACGCTGAAGTAGACGCCCAGGAACAGGATCTCGACGGTGGTCATCTGTGAAGCTGGCCCCTCCGTCGGGTGACGCTCCCCGCCGGACGTTCTTCCACGTCTCCTGTCCGCGTCGACAGTCGGGGCACAGTAGGTGTAGGTGTCGGTTGTGTCAAATGATTACCTGAACTTAGAGCGACTCGGCCCGTTGGCTTGACGGCCAGCATCCGACTCACCCCGCCCGACGCATAGGCAAGACCGTCGCCGGCCCGGCATCGAGGGTGGGTCCGGGTGCCACCTCGACGTCGTCGAGCGCAGCGAGTGAGAGAATCTTCTGCACCAGCGATTCGAACGAGAGGCCGCGATGGGCGGCAATCTTCGGGAACAGGCTGGTCGGGGTCATACCGGGGAGCGTGTTCACCTCGAGCAGCACGTCGTTCTCCGACTCGCTGCTGATGAGGTCGACCCGGCCGTAGCCGCGGCACCCCAACGCCCGGTACGCCGCCAACGCGAGCGCTTCGATGTTCGCGACCCGGGTGGGAGTCAGCCGGGGCGGGAGGAAGTAGCGCGAGGTGTCGGCCTCGAAAGCGATCTCGCAGCTCCCGAGCACCTCGCCGCCGAGGATGCCCACGGTGATCTCCCGCCCCTCGCCCCACCCGCCCATCAACACACCGACTCGCTTCTCCATGTGCTCGTCCTCCTCGTTTCTCGCTCGGAGGACAGAGCATCCGGAGTGCCAACCGGCGCTTCCCTCTGCGGAGGACGCGGGCGTGTCAGGACGGACACGCCGGAGCGGGGCCGACGCGGCGAAGCGGACGCGCTAGGTGCAACTCCCGGATTCGGGGAAGCAGAAGAACCCACCATCGGTGCCGGTGCAGGTGTACCCGGCGGGGCATGGCGCTTCGCCGCCGGCGTCCGGCTCGGCCGGGGTGCACGACGCGAGGCAACGCGTGTCTCCGCCGAGGCTCACACAGTTCGGCGCGTTGGGCGTGCAGGCGACCGGAGTCCCATCGCACGGCCTGCACGCAGACGGCGAGTCGACGCACAGCGGCACCTGGCGCACGCGGCCGGAGAGCTCGAGCGCGAAGAGCTCGCACACGCCGGTCGAGCAGGAGCCCTCGCTGCACAGCTCGCCACACGTCGCC
>JBAWAM010000592.1:0-13767 GCA_049589315.1 Myxococcaceae bacterium | reverse complement strand
GGGCGTCTCGGGCCTGATTCTCCAACCGAGAGCAGGCAGGCTCGCCTGCATTGACGCGTCCGTCCTGTGGTGGCGTGATCGCGCTCAAGTCATCCGATCTCAGGAGCCGTCATGGACCGCCGCGCTGTCGCCCCATCACTGTTTGCGACGCCAAACGTGATGGCCGAGCGGCGTCCCGATGGCGCGTTGCTGTTGCGCAGCAGGGAGGGGCTCGCCGACTACGAGCCGCACCTCGCCCGGGTGCTGAGGTCCTGGGCCGAACGCACGCCGGATGCAGTGCTCGCGACCGACCCGACGGGTGCGCAGCTGACCTACGGCCACGCCCGCCGGGACGCGGATGCGTTGGCGCAGGCGTTCCTCGACCGCGGTCTCGGCCCGGAGAGACCGCTGATGATCCTCTCCGGGAACTCGGTGGCCCATCTCCGGGTGATGCTGGGGGCGTTGACGGCCGGCGTTCCGGTGGCGCCGGTCAGCGTGGCGTACTCCCTGCGTGAGAGCGCACATCACCGGCTGCGGTCGATGGCGCAGCTGGTGCGTCCCGGGATGGTGTTCGCCGAGGATGGTGCGGCGTTCGACGCTGCGTTGAACGTGGTGGCCGAGACGGGCGCGCAGGCGCTGACGGGGGCCGACCTGGAGGCTCTGGCGTCGACCCCGGTGACGTCCGACGTGGAGCGTGCGCTCGCCGCGTCGGGCCCGGACTCGATCGCCAAGATCCTGTTCACGTCCGGATCGACTGGTACCCCGAAGGGCGTGCTCTCCACGCACCGCATGCTGACGGCGAATCAGCAGATGATGAGGCAGGTGTGGCCGTTTCTGCGGGACGAGCCGCCGGTGCTCGTCGACTGGCTCCCGTGGAGCCACACGTTCGGGGGCAGCCACAACGTGAACCTGGCGCTCACCAACGGTGGCGCGATCCATGTGGACGACGGTCGCCCCGCGCCGGAGCTGTTCGGCAGGACCGTGGCGGCGCTGCGGAGGACACCGCCGACGATCTACGTCAATGTTCCCGCCGGATTCGCCGCCCTGGTTCCCACCCTCGAGGCCGACCGCGAGCTCGCGGCCCGGTTCTTCTCCCGATTGCGCGTCCTGTTCTACGCCGCCGCCGCGCTGCCGCGCGATCTGTGGGACCGGCTCTCCGCGCTGGCCCAGGAGCTCGCAGACCACGAGATCGCGCTGACCTCCTCCTGGGGCAGCACGGAGACCGCGCCGGCGAACACGTCGGCGCACTTCGCGTCGGTCTGCGGATGCATCGGGGTGCCACTGCCCGGGGTCACCCTCAAGCTGGCGCCGGTCGGCGGGAAGCTCGAGATGAGGGTTGCCGGACCCAACGTGACGCCGGGCTACTTCGCGCGCCCCGACCTGACAGCGGCGGCCTTCGACGAGGAGGGCTTCTACCGCACGGGCGATGCCGCGCAGCTGGTCGACCCCGCTGATCCCAACCGGGGCGTGATGTTTGCCGGTCGGATCGCCGAGGACTTCAAGCTGGTGACCGGCACCTGGGTGAACGTCGCCGCTGTCCGGGGAGAGCTCTTGTCGGCGGCCGGCGGCGTGCTCTCGGAAGTCGTCGTGTGCGGGCACGATCGTGCAGAGGTCACTGCGCTGGGCTGGCTCAACCCCGTCGAGGCGGCACGTATCGCTGGAGTCCCCGAAGGTGAACCGGTGACCGGCGCACATCCTTCCGTGCGCCGTCATCTGGCCGCGGTGTTGCGTTCAGTGGGCGCCGACCGCGGTTCTTCTGCGCGCGTGAGGCGGCTGCTCCTGTGTGCCGAGCCTCCGCGGTTCGATGCGGGAGAGATCACCGACAAGGGCTACGTGAACCAGCGGGTGGTCCTGGAGCGCAGGGCCGGGCTGGTGGCCACCCTCTACGCGCCCACTTCGCATCCCGACGTGATTGAGGCAGACGTGTGACGCGGGCCGGGCCCGCGCAACGTCGAGACGTGCAGGCGTCTGCCGCCGCCAGACAGGTGCTCTCGTCGGCTCAGCTCAGAGAATGACATCCGCTCCGCGCGGGCAGGACGCGCGCGGGACGATGCACACGTTCCGCTCATGGCCAACGTGCTCTCGATAGGCAATCTAAGGTCCTCTCTCACCCTTGCCCGGCGTTTGTCACAGGCGGGTCACGGCGTTTGCTGTGGGTTCGACGATCTCGATCCATTTCTGTTCGAGTCGCGTCACGTCCGGGGCGCCTTTCACCATGCCCCGCTCGAGAGGGATCCGGACAGGGCGCTTCGGCAGGTCCGTTCCTTCCTGATACGGAATCCGCACATCGACGCGGTCATCCCGGTGAGTGAGATTGCCACCCGGCTCTTCACGGAGCATCGGGATGCGTTCGAGCCGCGGACCCGGGTGATCTCGGCCAACTCATCGGCCGTGAGGATGGGGATCAACAAGCTGCAGATGTTCCGGCTCTGCGACGAGTTGGGCGTGCCCATCGCGAAGCGCGAGATCGTGAAGGATCACGAATCGTTCCTGGAGGCGGTCCGGCGAATCGGGCTGCCCTGCGTGTTGAAGCCGGTGGATGCGTCAGCGTTTCTCTTTGGGCGGAAGGCTCTGATCCTGAGGAGTGAGGCCGAGGTGCGCGCCGCGGTGCCCCATTGGCCGCAGGAACACCGCGAGCTGTGCGTGCAGCACTTCGTCGACGGATTGCGGCATGACGTCTCGTTCGTGGCGCACGAAGGCCGACTCCTCGGGGCCGTGGACGGTGAGGCCCGGCGATCCGACACCGCGGACGGGACGGGTTACTCAGTGGAGTTGGTCTCGGTCGTGCCGGACGAACGCCTGCGTCGAGCCGTCGAACGACTCGTCTCCCGGCTCGACTACACCGGGGCGGGCGCGTTCCAGTTCATGCTGAACCCGTCGACAAGGGAGATGACCTTCCTCGAGCTGAACCCACGACTCAGCGCTTCGTACTCGATGGCCGAGTTGGCCGGGCTTCCAGTTTCGGTGCTGATGCTCGAGATCGGCCTCGGGCGCATTCCCGTGAGGTCGCGCGATGCCTGGGACTACCCCATCGGCCGGCGGATCGTCTGGACCAAGGGGGACCTCTCCGGGCTGAGAAACGAGTGGCAGCGCGGCGCCCTGTCGCTCCCCTCGGCGTTGCGATGGGCGGCGGCGATTGGCCGGAGCGCCCTGTGCCTCAATCACATGACCTTCGACTGGACCGACCCCGCTCCGACGCTCTGGCTGTACCTGCACCGCTTGCTACATCCCTTCGGGCTGGGGAGGCTGCATGAGCCGGAGCTCGAACCCCTCCCTGAGGACCCTGGGCCTGTGCGCGACCACCTGCAGGTTGTGTCGAGGATGGCGGGCTAGACCACTGCCCTGGTGCGATGACCTGCAAGTGACGATCGGCCGCGGTGCGGTTTGACACCTCGCGTTGGCGTCGTTACCGTCCGCGTACTTCATTCGTTGGAGCTTCATCTGTCTCAGCCTTTCGCCAGAGTACTGATGTACATGCCGGCCATGCGCATGCGTGGCCCGGGCATCGGTGCGCTCGCGGGAGGCTGCTGTTGCTGTTGTTGTTGTTCGCAACTGAGCTGACCTCCGTCTGACGAGCCGCCGGTGTCCGGGTCTCCCAGACCTGAGGCGGCCAGCGCGGCCCGGCTCGTCCAGCACCACCAGCGACGTCTCCGTTTCCAGCTGTTGCCCCCCTTCAGGTCTGTCCCGCGCTCGCGTCGGTCTCCGTCCCGTCGTCGTCCCGGTCGTCCCACGCAGTCCCCACCGAAGGAGCAGCACATGAGTCAGCAGTCGACCCCGAAGTACCGCCCCGAGACGCTCGCGCTTCACGCCGGCTACCAGCCGGACCCCACCACCGGCTCGCGCGCGGTGCCTATCTACCAGACCACCAGCTACGCCTTCCGCAGCGCGGACCACGCGGCGGCGCTCTTCGCGCTGCAGGAGCCGGGCAACATCTACACGCGCATCATGAACCCCACCACGGACGTGTTCGAGCAGCGCATCGCCGCGCTCGAAGGCGGCGTGGGCGCGCTCGCGGTGGCCTCGGGCCAGGCGGCGGAGACGGTCGCGCTGCTCAACATCCTCAAGCCGGGCGACGAGATCGTCTCATCCTCGAGCGTCTACGGCGGAACGTACAACCTCCTGAAGGTGACGCTGCCCCGCCTGGGCATCAAGACCCGCTTCGTGGAGATCTCGAAGCTGGACGAGGTGCGCGCTGCCATCGGCCCGAAGACCCGCGCCCTGTACGTTGAGTCGCTCGGCAACCCGCGCCTGGACGTGCCCGACTTCGAGGCGATCTCGAAGATCACGCGTGAGGCCGGCATCCCCTTCATCGTGGACAACACGGTGGCCACCACGGTGCTGCTGCGACCGTTCGAGCACGGCGCGAACGTCGTGGTCCACTCGGCCACCAAGTACATCGGCGGTCACGGTCAGGCGATCGGCGGCGTGATCGTCGACGGCGGCAACTTCCCCTGGGACAACGGGAAGTTCCCCGAGTTCACCCAGCCCAACCCCAGCTACCACGGCCTCAAGCTGTACGAAGCGCTGGGGCCGGCGGCGTATATCGCCAAGGCGCGGATCGAGCTGCTGCGCGACATCGGGCCGGCGCTCAGCCCGTTCAACGCCCACGCCTTCATCACCGGTCTGGAGTCGCTGCACCTGCGCGTGAAGCGGCACAACGAGAACGCGCTTACCCTGGCCCGCTGGCTGAAGTCGGATTCGCGCGTGGCCTGGGTGCGCTACCCCGGCCTCGAGGAGGACCCGTCCTACGCGCTCGCGCGGCGCTACTTCCAGGGCGGCGCCGGTGGCCTCGTCACCTTCGGCCTGAAGGGCGGCTACGCTGAGGGCAAGGCGCTGATCGACCGGGTGAAGCTGTGGAGCCTGCTGGCGAACCTCGGCGACGCGCGCTCGCTGATCATCCACCCCGCGTCCACCACGCACCAGCAGCTCACGCCCGAGGAGCGCCTCACCACCGGCGTCACCGAGGACCTGGTGCGGCTCAGCGTCGGACTCGAGCACACCGACGATCTGATCGCGGACATCGATCAGGCGCTGGGACGGCGCTGAGGAGGCCGCCTCACCATGTCAGGCCCACTGCCCGCTGCGTCTGAACCGCTGCTCTTCGATCTTCGTCTACCGATGCTGCAACTCGCCCGCGGCGGCGTGGTGGAGCCACATCACGTGCGCTTCTGGTGGTGGGGTCCCGAGGCGGACCTGCCTGTGTTGCAGGCCCGCGCGCGGCCGCTCTCGCCCGCGGCGGCCAGGGCGGCCGCCGCCATGGAGGTGGCGCGTCGTCCCGAACCCGTGCCGCACGTCGAAGGTGCGCCGCCGCTCGATGCGGAGGTGCCCACGGTCCTGCTGGTGCATGCGCTCACCGGAGACGCGCGTGCGGGAGGCGAGGGCGGGTGGTGGGAGCCGCTGATCGGACCGGGGCGCGTGCTGGATCCCTCGCGCTACCGGCTGCTGTGTTTCAACAACCTGGGCTCCTGCTACGGCAGCAGCGGCCCCCAGGATGACGGCTTTCCGGACGAAGCCGACTGCCTGTCCACGTGGGATCTGGCGCGTGCCCAGCTCCAGGCGCTCGACGCCCTGGGGCTGGGGCGGCTCGAGCTTGTCACGGGCGGTTCGCTCGGCGGAATGGTGGCGCTGTGCCTGGCCGCGCTCGCTCCCACGAGGGTCGCGCGCCTCCTGCCGATCGCGGCCTCCGCTGCGTCCAGCGCGTGGGTGGTCGGCTGGAACCACGTGGCCCGCCAGGTGATCCAGCTCGACCCAGCGGGTGAGGGACGGGGACTGGAGCTGGCGCGTCAGCTCGCGATGCTCACCTATCGCGCCGAGCCCGGGCTGGACGCGCGCCAGGGACGCCACCTGCCCCCCGACCCCGAGGTGGGCGGCGCCTTCCGGATCCAGGGCTACCTGGAGCACCAGGGGCAGAAGCTGCACCGCCGCTTCGACACAGGCAGCTATCTCCAGTTGCTGGGCGCGATGGACCATCACGACCTGTTCGTGCATCCGCCCGGGGAGGAGGGACCGCCGGGGCTCGCGCGGATCCGGGCCAGCACCCTGGCGGTGGACGTCGACACCGATCAGCTCTTCACCCCGGCCCAGGTCTCGCAGCTCGCCACGCTGCTGGAAACGGCCGGAGCCCACGTCGAACGCGCCACGTTGGAGAGCGTGCACGGCCATGACGCCTTCCTCATCGAATGGGACGCGCTCGTGCCGGTGGTGGCGCGCGCCCTCGTTCTTCCTTCCGGATCCCTCGTATGACGCAGGCACGTGACTGGCAGGTGTACAAGTTCGGTGGTTCCTCGCTCGGAAAGCCGGGACGCCTTCCGCGGGTGCTCTCGCTGATCGAGGCCGCCTCGCGGCCCCTTGCCGTGGTCGTCTCTGCCCTGGGGGACACCACCGACTGGCTCATCCTCGCGGGGAGGGCCGCCGAGCAGGGAGCGGCGGCCGCGGCCGAAGCAGAGCTCGCGCGCGTGCGGGACTGCGCGCGGGACACGGCAGCCCAGGTGCTCTCAGGGCAGGCGTTCGATGCGTTCGCCGGGCGGCTGGACGAACTGCTCGCTCCCATCGAGCGGCTGTTGGTCGGCGTAGGTCTCACGCGCGAGTGCACGCCCGCCACGCTCGACGAGGTGATGAGCGTGGGGGAGCGGATCTCCTCGGAGCTCGTCGCGCGCGCTCTCTGTGCGCGCGGGCTGAAGGCAGTGCCCGTGGATGCGCGCGACATCCTCGTCACCGACGGAGCGGCCGGAGCAGCGAAGGTCGACCGCGAAGAGAGCGAGAGGCGCCTGCACGAGCAACTTGGTGATTGGGGCGACGCGGTCCCCGTCGTGACCGGCTTCATCGCGCGCTCTCGCGAGGGGCGCACCACCACGCTTGGGCGCAATGGCTCCGATTACACCGCGACCCTGCTGGCCCACGGGCTGAAGGCGCGCGAGGTGACCGTGTGGACCGACGTGCCCGGGGTGATGACCGCGGACCCCGCCCTCGTCGCCGACGCGTATCCCGTGCCGAGGATGACCTACGCCGAGGCGCTCGATCTCGCGCACTTCGGCGTGCGCATGTTCCACGCGCGCACGATGATCCCGCTCCTGGAGAGCGGCGCCTCGCTGAGCATCCGAAACACCACCGATCCGGAGGCGCCGGGCACGCGGATCGACGCGCAGGGAAACACCGACTTCCATCGTCCCACCTGCGTCACCAGCCTGGAGAACCTGGCCCTGCTGGACGTGCAGAGCCCCGGGGCCGCACAGGTCGGGACGGTGGGGCCGCGCCTGTTGCAGGCGTTGGAGGATGCGGGCGTGCGCGTGTGGATGAGCACCGTGGCGGCCCAGGGCCCTTCGCTCACCCTGGTGGTGCCCCAGTCGCAGAGCGCCCTCGCGCACGAACTGCTGGAGGCCACGCTCACGGGGGAGCGCGAGCGCGGCGAGGTGGTGGTCTCCCCGGTGCGCGGGCCGGTGACCCTGGTGACGCTGGTGGCCGAAGCGATGGGGCACAGGCCCAACGCGGCGGGGCGCTTCTTCAGCGCGCTCGGGAATGTGGGCGTCAACGTGCTGGCCATCGCGCAGGGCGCGAGCGCTCGCAGCATCTCCTGCGTCGTCGACGCGGAGGACACCCCGGTGGCGGTGCGCACCGTGCACGCCGCGTTCAACCTGACCCACGTGGAGATCAACGTCCTGCTGCTGGGGAAGGGGACGGTGGGAGGGCGGTTGCTCGCGCAGCTGGGCGAAAACGCGCAGAGGCTGCGTGAGCGGCACGGCGTCTCCCTGCGCCTGGTGGGACTGGCCGCCCGCGACCGGGCGCTGTTCGACGAGGCGGGCCTCTCGCCGGAGAACGCGTCCGCCCGCCTGATGGAGTTGCCGTCGCGCAACACGCCGTCGGAGATCGTGCCACTGCTCGATCGACTGTCCCGGCTTCCGGTCCCGGTGCTCGTGGACTGCACCGCCGCCGAGGGGATGGAGCGCCTCTACCGGGAGGCCTTCGGCCGCGGCGTGCACGTGGTGGCGGCCAACAAGAAGGCGCTCACGCGATCCTGGCCGGAGGTCGAAGCGCTGCAGTCCTTCGCTCGCGAGCACTTCCGTGCATGGCACTACGAGGCCACGGTGGGCGCCGGCCTGCCGGTGATCGAGACGGTGAAGAACCTCGTGCGCACGGGCGATCGGGTGGAGCGGATCGAAGGGAGCTTCTCCGGAACGCTCGGCTACCTGTGCCACGCGCTGATGAGCGGCGTGCCGCTGTCGCAGGCCGTCCGCACCGCACGGGAGCGCGGCTACACCGAGCCGCACCCGCGCGACGATCTGTCCGGCCTGGACGTGGCGAGGAAGGGCCTCATCCTCGCGCGCGAGCTGGGGCTGTCGCTGGAGCTGGATGACGTGGCGGTGGAGCCATTCGTTCCCAGGGAGCTGCTGGCCGAGAACGATCCCGAACGGTTCCTGCGCGTGCTGACTTCACTCGACGACGAGGTCTCTGCGCAGGTGACGCGCTACAAGGCTGCAGGGCGGAGCCTGCGATACCTGGCGCAGCTTCAAATCGAGCCCTCGGGTGCAGCGCGCGTTCGGGTGGGGCCGGTGGCGGTGGAGCCGAACCATCCGGCGACGGGGCTGCAGGGCGCGGAGTCCCTGGTGGCCTTCTTCACCGAGCGCTACCGCGAATACCCGCTGATCGTTCGCGGCGCAGGCGCAGGTGGCGACGTCACCGCCGCCGGCGTGCTCGGGGACATCCTGCGGCTCGCCCAGAACGTGCGCGGGCGCCGCTGAGAAGTTCCCACTCAGGTCCGTCCTCCCAGCAGCGCACGGGCGTGGTGGCGCAGGTGGTCTTCGATGAAGGTGGAGATGAAGTAGTAGCTGTGGTCGTAGCCTTCCTGCATCCGGAGTGACAGCGGCTGGCCGGCCTCCCGGCACGCCGCGCTGAACAGCTCCGGGCGCAGCTCGCGCTCGAGGAATTTGTCGCTGGTCCCCTGGTCGATCAGGATCGTCCCGTCGAACCTCCTCCGCTTCACCCGCTCCACCGCGTCGTACTCCGCCCACTTCGCGCGGTCCTCACCGAGGTAGCCTGAGAAGGCCTTGATGCCCCACGGCACCTGACTGGGCGCGACGATCGGAGCGAACGCCGACACGCTCTGGTACTGGTCCGGCAGCGCCAGCGCGATCGTGAGCGCGCCGTGGCCGCCCATGGAGTGCCCGAAGATCCCCCGGACGTCGCGGCGTATGGGGAAGCTCCCCTCCACCGCTTCGCGCAGCTCACGGGTGACGTACGTGCCCATCCGATAGGCCGAGGCCCAGGGTGCTTGCGTGGCGTCGAGATAGAAGCCGGCGCCCTGGCCGAAGTCCCACGAGGCATCGTCTCCCGGAAACCGCGCCGTCCGCGGGCTGGTGTCGCAGGTCACCAGCGCCAGTCCCAGCGAGGACGCCACGCGCTGCGCCCCCGCCTTGATCATGAACGTCTCTTCGGTGCAGGTGAGCCCGGCCAGGTAGTAGAGCGCGGGGACTTCGCCGCGCGACGCGCCGGGCGGCAGGTACACCGAGAAGCGCATCGGCCCTGCGCAGGCTTCGCTGGGATGCTCGTAGAAGCCCTGCACGCCATCGAACGCCTTCTGCTCGCTTCGGGTCGTGATCGTCGTGGACATCGTTGGCGTCCTCATCCGAACTCGACCACGGTGCGGATCGATTCGCCCTTGTGCATCAGGTCGAAGGCTTCGTTGATCCGCTCCAGCGGCAGCTTGTGGGTGATCAGCGAGTCGATCTCGATCTTCCGGTCCATGTACCAGTCGACGATCTTCGGCACGTCGGTCCGGCCGCGCGCACCGCCGAACGCCGAGCCCTTCCACACGCGGCCGGTGACGAGCTGGAAGGGGCGGGTGGAGATCTCCTGGCCGGCGCCGGCGACGCCGATGATGACGCTCACGCCCCAGCCACGGTGACAGCACTCCAGCGCCTGCCGCATCAGCTTCACGTTCCCCACACATTCGAAGCTGTAGTCGGCGCCGCCGCCGGTGAGCTCGACGAGGTGCCCCACCAGATCGCCTTTGACCTCGTTCGGGTTCACGAAGTGGGTGAGACCGAATGTGCGCGCCATCGCCTCGCGGGCGGGGTTGATGTCCACGCCGATGATCTTGTCGGCGCCGACCAGCCGCGCGCCCTGGATGACGTTGAGGCCGATCCCACCGAGCCCGAACACCACCACGTTCGCGCCCGGCTCCACCTTCGCGGTGAAGATCACCGCGCCGAGACCCGTGGTGACGCCGCAGCCGATGTAGCAGATCTTGTCGAACGGCGCGTCCGAGCGGACCTTCGCCACCGCGATCTCCGGCAGCACGGTGAAGTTGGAGAACGTCGAGCAGCCCATGTAGTGGTGGAGCTTCTTCCCGCCGATCGAGAAGCGGCTGGACCGGTCGGGCATCAGGCCCTGACCCTGGGTGCTGCGGATCGCCGTACACAGGTTCGTCTTCCGGCTCAGGCACGACTTACAGCTCCGGCACTCCGGCGTGTAGAGCGGGATCACGTGGTCGCCCGGCTTCACCGAGGTAACGCCCGGTCCGACCTCGCGGACGATCCCGGCCCCTTCGTGACCGAAGATCACCGGGAACAGCCCTTCGGGATCTGCGCCCGAGCGGGTGAACTCGTCAGTGTGACAGACCCCGGTGGCCTTGATCTCCACCAGCACCTCGCCAGCGCGAGGTCCCTCGAGATCGACCTCTTCGATCACCAGCGGCTTGCCTGCTTCGTACGCGACTGCGGCGCGCGTCTTCATCGGTCCACCCTCCTGGAGCCTTCGACATGCGGCAGGACGCAGGGGGCTTCAACTGGAGGAAGCTCCCCATGTGCACGCACAAACAGGTGGATGTCTCCAACTGTCCCACGTGGGTCACGTGCGCATCAGCCACGCATGTTCCAGGTGGAGCATGCACACTCCGAGGAGATCGCGGTCTTTACACGCAAGTCCGCGCAATTCCGGCCGAGTCCGGGCGGCGTGTGGATTGCTTCGGTCACCGACACATGGGTACCACCGCGCAATCCACCGTACTGCATCTTCACACCTCCAACGACCTCGAACCCCACGAGCAACTTCTCCGAGCGCTCGCCCGCGATCGCGAGGAGATCGACGAACGGATGCACGTCATCCACGAGCTGGCCGAGGCCCGCGACGAGGCGCTCGAGCAGGTCGACGCGATTCGCGGGTTGGCCGAGCGATCGATGACTGAAGCCGAGGCGCTCGAGCGGGAGCTGGAGTCGCTCAAGGTCATGCTCGCCGAGAAGGATGAGTGGATCACCGAGCTCGAGAAGGAGCTCGAGGCGAAGACGGTGCGGCTCGAACAGGTCGAGCGCACGCTGAAGATGCTCGCCGAGGCAGACGAGAACGAGAACAGCTGAGCCTTCAACGCACGAGCAGGTCGGGTCGGGCGCGGCCGTCGACGGACACGGTCGGCCACCGTGAATCCACGGTGAGCACCTCGTGTCCTGCCTCGGTGACGAGCACGGTGTCCTCGAGCTTCGCCCCGGGGAGGGACGGGTTCCAGGCGACCGCTCCGTTGGGGACCAGCGACACGTCCAACCCCGGCAGTGCCAGGACGTCACGCGACAGGTATCCGCACGTGCCGCCCTGGTGGTGGAAGTCCTCCGCGCCCGGGTGCCCGGTCTGCGCGTACGCGCGCACCAACGCGTCGTACACACTCCCGAGCGTCGCGCCCGGCCGGCTCGCATTCAGCGCCGCAGCCTCCACCCGGGCCACGTCGTCCGCGAGTCGCCGCGCCTCCGCTGATGGCGGGCGGAAGTAGACGAAGCGGGTGAGGTTGGCGAACAGACCGTGCCGACGCGCGCAGAACACGATCATGGCGCGCGCGCCGAGCTTCTCGCCCGAAGCTGTCGCGTGGCGATGGAGGGGGAGCCGTCGCTCCTCGCCGACCAGCGTGAGGGCAGGGTGGATGCCGCGTGCCCACAGTGCCTCGGCGCCGGCCCCCGCGAGTTGATACCCCGTCCATTCGGGGCGCGCCGCGAGCAGCACTTCGGTCATCGCCTCGGCCGCGTCCCGCCCCAACCTCCGATAGCGCTCGAGCTCCTCCGGGCGGAGGGACCAGCGCGCGCGGACGAGCGACTCAGGGAGCGGCACTTCTCCGCCCGCAGGGAGGTCGGAGGCGACGGGCAGTTCCCCGGCGCGCTCACGCACGAAGGCCTCACGTCGATCATGCTCCTGCCACGGTGTGCTCCACACAGGGAGCTCGTGGGGCAGCTCTTCCTGAGCCAGCCGCTCCTGTTCGATCACGTCGGTGACGCACCAGATCCCATCACGGGTGACGAGCACTTCTGCGACGCCGACGTTCGTCGTGAGCAGCACCACGTTGGAGCCGCCGCAGGTGCCCCACGAGAACCAGTCCACGCCGCGCAAGCGGATCGCGCCCAGCGCGTGGTCGGTCAGCTGGGTGCGGAGCAGGTTCAGCTTCCAGGCGAACTCGTTCATGCGGGGCGCGACTATGCCCGGATCACCTGCTCCGCGCGGACCTCATTGCGCGCCTCGCCGGTCTCAATGAACACCTTCAGGTTCCCCAGCGTGGTCTCCGCAATGTTGTGGAGCGCCTCGTGGGTGAGGAACGCCTGGTGAGCTGTGATGACGACGTTGGGGAACGTGAGCAGCCGCGCAAGCACGTCGTCCTGGATCACCTGGTCGGAGAGATCGCGGAAGAACAGCCCCTCTTCCTCTTCGTACACGTCCAGCGCAGCGCCGCCGATGTGCTGTGACTTGAGCGCTTCCACCAGCGCCCGGCTGTCGATCAGAGCCCCGCGACTGGTGTTCACGATGAACACGCCGCGCTTCATCTTCGCGAAGGCCTGCGCGTTCAGCAGGTGATGCGTCGCAGGCATCAGTGGCACGTGCAGCGACACCACGTCGGACTGCGCGTACAGCTCGTCGAGGGAGACGTAGCGCACGCCACGCTGCTCGAGGTCTGGATTCCGCTTCGGATCGAAGGCGATCACCTTACAGCCGAAGCCGAGGAAGATGTTCGCGGTCGCGGTGCCGATCCGCCCGGTTCCGATGATCCCCACGGTCTTCCCGCGCAGATCGAACCCCACCAGGCCCTCGAGCGAGAAGTTCATTTCGCGCACGCGCGCAGATGCGCGATGCAGATGCCGGTTCAGCATCAGCAGCAGCGCCACCGTGTGTTCGGCGACCGCCCACGGCGAATATTCGGGCACGCGCATGACCGTGATCCCGAGCCGTCCCGCCGCCGGGAGGTCCACGTTGTTGTAGCCCGCGCTGCGAAGGAGCACGATCCGGATGCCCTGCTTCGCCAGGATCTCCAGCGTCGGCGCGTCCAGCCGGTCGTTGACGAAGGCGCACACCGCGTCGTGACCCGCAGCCAGGATCGCGGTCGGCTCGGTCAGGCGTGGCTCTAGCCAGGAGATGTCGAATCCGAACCCTTGGTTGGCAGCCTCGAACGCTTCGCGATCGAAACGGTGGGTGTCGAAGAACGCGATCTTCATGGGTGCGCACTCTGTCACACCGATCATCGGCTTCCGGCGCGATCTCGGTCAGCAGCGTCTCATGCCGTTCATCGACATGGCCGCCCTTGCGTCCGTGTTTCTGGTGCTGCTCGCACCGGTCGTCGTTCAAGCTGTGGCTGCTAGAGGCGCTCACGCGCCCGAAACACCCGGC
This sequence comes from Myxococcaceae bacterium, assembly GCA_049589315.1. GTDB lineage: Bacteria > Myxococcota > Myxococcia > Myxococcales > Myxococcaceae > JBAWAM01. The sequence goes on along the minus strand of JBAWAM010000592.1, from coordinate 162 downwards.
CCGGATCACTTCCCTCGGGAATCAGGATGTACGGGTAGGTCACCCACACATGACCGCCCTCATTCGGGGCTGGAAACACGATCGAGTCGATGGAGTCCAGCACGCACCGCTCGATGCTCTGATCCAGGTTCATGGCACCGGTCACGCGCGACCGGGCGACCC
>JBAWAM010000591.1:0-9871 GCA_049589315.1 Myxococcaceae bacterium | reverse complement strand
GGCGAGCACGAAACCGCGGCCTTCCGCTGTGAGCCGGGCGATCTTCGCGTACAGGTCCATCTCGGACCTCAGGGTAACAGGCCCCGGCGCGCCGGTGCCTGCCGTGTTCAGGTCCGGAGAATCCAGGCGCGGACGGTCTTCTTCTTCTTTTCGCGAACCTTCTTTTCGCGAACAGGGCGCGCGAAGAGCGCGGCGAAGCGACGTGCCTGCTCCTCGCTCTCACAGAAGTACGTCTGCCTGTACTTTCCCGAGACCATCCGTACGCGCCAGCCGGCGGCGTCGGACTCGACGATAGGTAGGTTGATGTCGTTCACGGCCGGCCCGTCCTACAGGTTCCGCCAACCGTGGGGGCGGAATTCTGGCCAATCGTTCCAGAGCGAACGCTCCGCCCGCACACCGCAACTGCGACCCGGTCCCAACTGGAGGCGGTCATGCCCCCACCTTGTCGGCCGCGAGGGAGAGCAAGACGCGTGCTCGGCCCCTTCTCGGGTCGAGCTCGCCCGAGGCGCAGACGTTCCCCGACATGGCCGACACGGGCTGACGGAAATCCGAGCCCGAGCTACAAGCCAGGGGGAATGTCTCTGGCTCGACTCAGAAAGGGCCTGCTGCTCGCCGCGGGAGTGGTCTTCGTCGTTGCGCTCTGCGCCCTCGGCGGCCGCGCCTACCTGACGAGCGACAGCGTGCGGACGCGACTGCTTGCCCGGGTGGAGCGGACGCTCGAGGCCCGTCTGGGCGAGGTGCAGATCGGGGAGAGCTTCGGGGTCGGCTGGGATGGGACCGTGACGATGGGACCGGTGGTATTGCCGGGCTCGCGGCCCGATCTGCCGCCGACCGTACGTGTGGAGCGGCTCATCGTACGGCCGAAGCTTCGCGCGTTGCTCTCGGGTCAGGTGCAGCTGGATGAGCTCGCGCTCGACGGGGTTCGGGTCGACGGCGGCGATCACGGAAGTGAGCTGCTTGCCCTCCTGGAGCGGATCCGGGGCACACGAGACGACGAGCGAGGGTCGTCCGGGCGCGGCTCGACGCGTTCGGAACTGGAGCTTCCTCCGGTGCGCGTCACCGATCTTCATCTCGGCTTGAATTGGGAACGGCGGATCGAGCTCGGCCCGATCGACGCCGAAGCGCAGGTGACGCGGCCGGGAGAATCGACCCGGCTCGAGCTGAAGGCCACGCTGCCTCACGGCGGCACCGCGCGGCTGTTCGTCGAGCGCACGGAGGGGGCCGATCCGACCGGACGACTGGAGCTTCGCGACGTCTCGGTCGAAGCGCTGCTCGCCCTGGCCGACCTTCCGTTCGGAAGCCACGGGGGAACGATCAACGGAGAGCTCCGGGTGGATGAATCCACCGCCCACTTCAGCGCGCAGCTGCAGGGCCTTTCGTTCTCCGGGCCGCAGCTCGCCTCCGAACCGGTGGGGCCGCTGGCGGTTGCGGCCGACGGTGAGGCGCGGTGGAGCCTTCGCGAGAGACGGCTCGAGCTGGAGTCGGTCCGCATCTCGCTCGGCGAGCAGCGGACGGCACAGGTTTCGATGCGCGGGGTGATCTCCCTGAGTGCAGAGCCCCGCTTCGAGCTGGAGGCGGAGCTCGAGCCGCTGTCGTTCGCCGAGACCCTGGCGGCGATCCCGAAGGCGCTGGCTCCCGAGCCCGCATTGCTGGATCTCGAGGGGCGGTTCAGCGCGCGTATGTCCATCTCCGGTCCGCTCCGCCGCCATGAGGACTGGGAACTCCGGGCGAAGATCCAGCTGGCCGAGCTCGAGCGGCAGGCCCGGTCGAGCCCGCACTTCTCCTTCAACGCGCCTTTCGACTACCGGCCGCTGATGGCGCAAGGCCGCGGGCGCGAGCTCCACGTCGGGCCTGCGAACCCGAACTTCGTGCCGTACGCCGAGTTGCCGCACGCGCTGGTGCGGGCGGTCCTCCTCAGCGAGGACTCGATGTTCTTCACCCACGCGGGCTTCGACGTCCATGCGTTGAAGAGGAACCTCTTCGCTCCGAAGAAGGAGGGCGAGGTCGTCCGGGGAGGCTCGACGCTGACGCAGCAGCTCGCGAAGAACCTGTTCCTCTCCCGGGAGAAGACGTACGCGCGCAAGGTGAAGGAGGCGCTGCTCACGCTCGCGCTCGAGGCCTCGGTTCCGAAGGAGCGCCTGCTGGAGATCTACTTCAACGTCGTCGAGTGGGGCCCGGACATCTACGGCATCGGCGAGGCGGCCCGGCACTACTTCGACAAGGACGCGCGCGACCTCACCGTCCGCGAGGCGGTGTTCCTGGCCGCGATCATCCCGAACCCGGTGAAGTACCACGTGTACTGCAGCCGGGGCGCGCTCACCGAGACGTGGGAGCGGCGCATGACGGACCTGCTGGAGAAGATGCACGGCGCGGGAGATCTCACGTTCGAGCAGCTGACCGAGGCGGAAGAGGCGTCGCTGGTGTTCGCCCACCGCTGAGTTGTTTTCTTGCGTGACACTGAACATGTGTTCATCATGGGCGGCGAACCTCCACCCAGGATGACGCGCATGAACGACGCTTCCGATAACCCGGTCTCCCCCGCCATCGAATCGCTGATCGAGCTGTTCCGAACCGAGCTCGGCGAGGTGCGTTTCCCCGATGTAGATGGTGATTCCCTCTCCGCGGCCGCCAGCGAGGTGCGTGACGCCTCGTGCGAGGTGGTGCGCGCGGAGGAGGCCCTCGCCGCCGCGATGCGCGAGCTCGCCCAGCGACAGGACCAGCTGCTGCAGAAGTCCCAGCGCGCCCTGGCCTACGCGCGGATCTTCGCCGAGGAGAATCCCGAGCTGCTCGCGCGGCTGGACACGGTGCAGCTCCCGCGCGCGGGACGCGATTCCGCCGAGCCCGCCGTGGTGCGTCGCCGGGGTCGGCCGCGGAAGTCGGTCGAGACGGTCACCGAGCTCTTCCAGCAGGACGTCAGCGCGTCGGCTTGAGCGCGCGCCCTAACCTCCGAAGATCTCCGCCACGCATTCGGGGGCGAAGCGCGCCACGTCCTCGCGCCGGAGCCCGTTCGCCCCGGCGATCGCGCCATACAGCCGGGCGCTGCCCCGGACGCTGCGCACCTGCGTGGCCGGATCCAGTCCGACCAGCCCGAAGCGAAGTCCGTAGCCCTCCGCCCACTCGAAGTTGTCCACCAGGGTCCAGTGGAAGTAGCCGCGCAGATCCGTTCCGCGCCGGACGGCTTCGTGCATCACCGCCGCGGCCTGCGTCACCAGCCACGGGCGAACTCGATCGGTCGCGTCGGGGACCCCGTGCTCGAGCACGTAGATGGGCTTGCCCATCTCCGACAGCGACTCGGCGATTCGCGCGATTCCCCGGGGATCGAACCCGCCGTACGTCGCGAGCTTGCCCATGTCGCCCACGTGCATCCCCGGCGGCGTGTCCATCCTCAGGAACGCGTCGCGCGGGCGCTTCAGGTCGAAGCGGACGTCCATCCACCCGTAGTGGTTGAACCCGACGAAGTCGTAGGTACCCGCCGCGTCCGCCTTCTCCCGCCATCGCGCCCACCTGCGGTCGTCACCGGACAGGCCTCGCAGGAACAGGCGGTTGAAGCCGAGGTCCGCCGCGCTCGCGTACAGGCGGTCCAGCGGCGAGTTCGGCCTCGATGGCGCGAGCTGCTGGAGGTTCTGGGTGAAGCCGACCTGAACGCCGGGGATGCGCTCGTGGAGGACCCGGTACGCGGCCGCGTGGGCGCGCAAGGCCGTGAGCGTGAGCTTCACCGCGGTCCACACGTGCCCGCGCCGTCCGGGCGGGAACTCGCCCAGCACATAGCCCATGGTCGCGTACACGTTGGGCTCGTTGAAGGTCACCCAGTCCTGGCACAGATCGCCGAGCGCGTCGGCCACGCGCGCGGTGAAGCGCTCGAAGCGCTGCACCGCGTGCTCCGACAGGAACGCACCCTGGCGCTCGAACCAGAGCGGGTTGGTGAAGTGGTGGAGGCACACGAAGGGCCGCATCCCGCGCGCGCGGAGCCCTTCGAGCATCTGCCGGTAGCGTTCGAGCGCCTCGTCGGAGAAGCGTCCCTCCTCGGGCTCGATCCGGCTCCACTCCACGGACAGACGCAGCGCGTTGAGCCTCAGCTCCCGCGCGAGATCGAAGTCCTGTTCGGCGTTGCGCCACCAGTCGCAGGCGAGCCCGGCGCGCTCTCCGGTCCGGATATGGCCGCGCTTCTCCCAGTCGGACCAGTTGTTGTTCACGTGTCCGCCCTCGACCTGGTGCGCGGAGGTCGACACGCCCCAGAGGAACCCGGGCGGGAATGCGAGGACGTCACTCACCGGCGCGCTCCCTCGAGGCGCGCCGAGGCCCGCGCAATCAGCTCGCCCTGGGCGTTGCGCGGCGCGCGACCGGAGGGGATTCGACGGCGCTCCCAGGTCCCGTCCGCGCGGAGCATCCAGGCGCCGGACTCGTCGGCGAACGAGCGGTCGAGGATCTCCCGCACCTCGGCGCGAAGGGACGGGTCCTCCACCGGGACCAGGGTCTCCACGCGGTGGTCGAGGTTGCGCGGCATCGCGTCGGCAGACCCGAAGAACAGCGCCTCCTCCTCGGCGCGCTCGAAGTGGAAGACGCGCGAGTGCTCCAGGAAGCGGCCGAGGGTCGAGAGCACGGAGATGTTCTCGGACAGGCCGGGCACGCCCGGGCGCAGGCAACAGATCCCACGCACGTTGAGCTCGACCGGGACCCCCGCCTGCGACGCGCCGTAGAGCGCGCGGATCACCCGGGCATCCACCAGGGCGTTCATCTTCATCCGGATCCGCGCGGGTTGATCCTTCCGGCGCGCGTCGATCGTCTTCTGGATCTCCTCGAGCAGTCCGTCGCGCAGCGCCATCGGCGCGACGAGGAGCTTCCGGAACGTCCGCGGCCGGGCGAAGCCGGTGAGGAAGTTGAAGAGATCCGCCACGTCGGCGCCGATCTCGGGGTTCGCCGTGAACAGCCCCAGGTCCGTGTAGCCCCGCGCGGTCTTCGAGTTGTAGTTGCCGGTCCCGATGTGGACGTAGTGGCGGACCTTCTCGCCCTCGCGGCGCACCACGAGGATCGCCTTGGAGTGTGTCTTCATGCCGGGGATGCCGTACACGACGTGCACGCCCGCCTCCTCCAGCTCCCGCGCCCAGGCGATGTTCGTGCGCTCGTCGAAGCGCGCCTTGAGCTCCACCAGGCACACGGTCTGCTTTCCGCGCTCCGCGGCGCGGATCAGCGCGGGCACCAGGGGCGAGGAGTCGCTGGTCCGGTACACCGTCTGCTTGATCGCCAGCACATCCGGGTCCTCGACTGCCTCGTTGACGAAGCGCTCCACCGAGGTCTGGAAGGAGTCGTACGGGTGGTGGACGAGGATGTCGCCGCGCCGCATGGCGGAGAGGACGCTCACCCCTTCGCCTTCTTCGCTCAACAGGCGGGGCTGCGTGGTGGGGACGAACGGCGGATCCTTCAGCTCGGGGAAGCCCGGCAAGGACACGAGGTTGCTGAGGTCGCTCAGGTCCAGCGGCCCGTCCACCTCGTAGACCCGCCCCTCGTCGACGTTCAGCGCCTCCACCAGGGACTCCCGGAGCTCGGGGTGCATGCCGGCGCTGAGCTCCAGCCGGACCACCTCGCCGAAGCGGCGCTGGCGCAGCTCCACCTCCACGGCGCGCAGGAGATCCTCGGCGTCTTCCGACACGGTGAATTCGGCGTCCCGGGTCACCCGGAAGAAGCCGACCGACCTCACCTCCATCCCGGGGAACAGAGCATCGAGGTGGTTGGAGATGATGTCCTCGAGCGGCACGAACACCGTCTTGCCCTTCACCTGGACGAAGCGCGGCAGGATCTCTTTCGGGACCTTCACCCGGGCGATGACCTCGCTGTCGGTGACCGGATCGCGCAGCAGCACCGCGAGGCTCAGCGAGAGGTTGGAGATGTACGGGAAGTGGCGGCCCAGCCCGATCGCCAGCGGGGTGAGCGTGGGGAAGATCTGCTCCCGGAAGCGCTGCTCCATGGCCGCGCGCGATTCCGGGTCGAGCTCGTCCAGGCGGCGGATGTGGATCCCTCGCGACGCCAGCGCCGGCAGCAGCGCCTTCGAGAACAGCGCCGTCTGCCGCTTCCCGAGCTCGGCCGTGCGGCGGTGGAGCTCCTCCAGCGCTTCCTCGGGGGTGCGCTGATCCGGCTGGAGAAGCTCGCGTCCCTGCGCCTGCTTCTCGTACAGGCGGGCCACCCGGACCATGATGAACTCATCCAGGTTGTGGGCGTAGATCGCGCAGAACTTCACCCGCTCGAGCAGCGGGAGCTCCTCGGACTCCGCCAGCTGAAGGACCCGATCGTTGAAGTCGAGCCACGAGAGCTCGCGGTTGAAGAACAGCTCGCGCTCGGGCGGGTGGGGAGATTGAACTTCTGGCTGGCTCGGTTGCTCCCTGGTCCGCTTCCGCATCACGTTTCCAATCTGTTGCGCGCGTCAGCCGAAGAAAACCTGAGCGACCTCGAAGAAGCTGTCCGGAACGCGCTTGAGCTCGCGCGTTGCGTCGGCCAGGTCCACGCTCACGATCTCGTTTCCACGGAGGGCGGCCATCTTTCCCCATTCGCCCCGCGACACCATGTCGCACGCATACACGCCGTACCGGGTGGCGAGCACCCGGTCGTACGGCGTGGGTGAGCCGCCCCGCTGCATGTGGCCGAGCACCGAGAACCGTGTCTCGATGCCGGTGCGCTTCTCGATCTCCTCCGCGACCAGCGCGCCGATGCCGCCCAGCCGGGGCCGGCCCGCCTCGTCCAGCTTCCCCGACGTCACGAGCTGCTCCTGATCCCCCGGGCGCCGCTTGATCAGGGTGCCCTCCGCGACCACCACGATGGAGAAGGTCCGGCCGCTCATGTGGCGGCGCTTGATGTGAAGCGCGACGCTCTCGAGATCGACCGGGTGCTCGGGGACGAGGATCACGTCCGCGCCACCGGCGATTCCTGCGTAGGTGGCGATCCAGCCGACGTGTCGGCCCATCACCTCGCACACGATCACGCGGCTGTGCGCTTCCGCCGTCGAATGCAACCGGTCGATCGCTTCGGTCGCGACCGTCACCGCCGTGTCGAAGCCGAAGGTGAAGTCGGTCCCGCCGAGGTCGTTGTCGATCGTCTTGGGAACGCCGACGATCTTGAGGCCCTCCTGGTGCATGCGCGTGGAAGCGCTGAGGGTGCCTTCGCCGCCGATGGCGATCACCGCCCCGATCTTGTGGCGTTCGACGGTCTTGAAGACCTTCTCCAGGCCTCCCGGCTCCTTGAACGGGTTCGTCCGGGAGGTCCCGAGGATGGTGCCGCCGCGGGGGAGGATGCCGCTGGTCGCATCGCGCGTCAGGCGGAAGTGGTCATCGTCGATGAGCCCCCTCCAGCCGTTCCTCATGCCCATGACTTCGAAGCCGTAGGCGTTGGCGCGACGCACGACGGCGCGGATCACAGCGTTCAGGCCGGGGCAGTCACCGCCGCCCGTCAAGACTGCGATTTTCATGTCGCCGGTCTTAGCGGAACTGGCGCCCAGCGGCACGAACTGAGTGCAACTCCGGGTTCAGCGGATGTTCTGCGCTCGCGCTGTACGGAAGGTACGTAACCGAGCGATCGCTGTAGTACCTTCGGCGCGTGGCCAGAACCCTGGTGTTGTCCGGCTTCGATCTTCGCTCGCCCGAGCTGCCCCCACAGGCGCGCATCCTGGTTCCTCCGCCGGCGCTGCCGGGGCTGGAACGCTTCTACGAGCAGTGTGTGAGCGCCCTGGAGGAGCCCGTCGCCGGGCCGGCGCTCTCGTCGTGGCTGCGACCGGGCGCCCGCGTCGCGGTGGTGATCGACGACTTCTCGTCGCCGGTGCCGCACGTCGCCAACGACTGCCGCCGCGAGATGCTCGAGGCGGTGCTGGCGCTGCTGACGAAGCACGGCGTATCGCCGGGGCGCGTGTCGGTGGTGGTCGCCAACGGGCTGTCTCGTCAGTGGCGGCAGACCGAGCTGTCGGAGTTGCTCGGGGTCGCTGCCACGGGTTCGTACCCGGTGCGCTCGCACGATGCCGAGGACGGCCCGTCGTTGTCCCGCGTGGGCGAGGAGCCGGAGGGGCCGGTCGAGTTCAACCGGGCGCTGCTGGAGGCGGACGTCCTGGTCCACCTCAACGTCGTGACCTCGCCGCTGATGGCGGGGTTGTTCAGCGTGGTGAGCGGCGCGACCGGGTATCGCACCGCCCGGTTCCTCGGGAGGCCCGAGCTGCTCGCGAACGACGACGCGCCCTTGCTGCCGGGATCCGCCTGGCACCGCGCGCATCTCCGGGTGGCCAGCCACCTGCGCAGGCAGGTGCCGGTGGTCCAGCTCTCCGCCGTGCTCAACAACGCGATCTGGAACCCGAGGCTGACCTCGATCATCCGCAGCGGAGAGGGGCTGAGCCGCCCGCTCCAGATGTGGAACGCGATGCCGACGGCGGTGCGGCATCGGCTCGCGCGGACGCTCCGGGCGAGCTATCGCCCGATCTCGGTGATCGCCGGCGAGCCGGATGCCGTCGCGGCGCGCGCGCTGGAGACCTTCTATCGGCAGCATGAGACGGTGGTCGACGGGCAGGCGGATGTCCTCGTGTTCGGAGTCCCGGACGTGGGCCCTGCGTCGATCGGCGCTGCGCAGAATCCGATCCTCTCCGCATCGCTCGCGCTGGGGTTCGTGTCCAACCTGTTCTCGGAGAAGCCACTCCTGCGAAAGGGCGGGGTGATCGTCTTCGCCAATCCGCTCACGCCCGTGTTCGACCGCAAGGCGCACCTGCCGCACGAGGAGTTCTACGAGAAGGTCCTCCGCCTCGAACGCGATCCGGTGGCGATCCAGGAGCGCTTCGAGCCGTACTTCGCGGGCCGCCCGGAGTTCGTCTCGAACTACCAGCGCCGCAACGCGTTCCACGGCGCGCATCCGCTCCAGAGTTGGTATGCGATGCAGCCCGCCCGACGTCACGCGGGGAGGATCATCGTCGCCCACGGCGATCCCCGCGCCTGCGCCCGACTGGGCTTCACCCACGCGGTCGACATCGAGGAGGCGATCGACAAGGCGCACGACTTCCTCGAGATGGACGACCCGGAGATCACCGTCCTTGATCTTCCGCCGCCGTTCTGGGTCCGGGTTCGCTGAGCTTGTGCTATGGGACGCGCCATGGCGAAGAAGGCATCCACTCGAACCGTGAAGACGTGGTCGAAGGAAGACGAGAAGACGCTGGTCAAGCTCATCCGCGCGGGTGAGTCGACCAGCAAGATCGCCCGGACCCTCAAGCGCACCGAGGCGTCGGTTCGCTCGAAGGCGCAGAAGGAGTCGCTCTCGCTCCGCAAGGCGCCGGCCCCCGCGAAGGCGAAGGCTTCGAAGAAGGCCGGCGCTGCGAAGAAGTCGCGCAAGTAGCGCTACGGCAGCGCGATCCGGCCGGGTGCGCCGTTGGCGCCTTCCACCGTGTGGCAGCTGTTGCAGTCACCGCTGTTCACGGCCGAGAACATCTCGCGCACCCTGCCCTGATGGAGAACGCGTGCACGGATCGGCATCCTGAGGCCATTTCTCATCGAGAAGTTGCCGGCCTGGTTGACCGAGAGCGTGTGCGATACGCCATCTGCGTCGGTGATCTCGACCACCGCGCCGGCATACGTCCCGGTTCCGTCGGCGCCGTTGCAGAGATCAGGCTCCCGGAACGTCGGAAAGAGCGTGCCGGCCGCAGTGAACGACGGACCCTCGTCGCTCTGATGGCAGCTGATGCAGGCCTTTCCAGGGTTCATCCGCGAGGAGCCATCGTTGCCCTCCCTCCACCGCGTGCCGCTGGTGCACACGAGCTGTGGCGCCGGCTGGGGCTCGGGTTCCGCTGGCGCTGGCTGTGCAGGATCGCCCTCCGCCGCGGGCATGCCCGCCGCGCGCCATGCGGCCAGCACGTCCACGT